>CAZALG010000001.1:0-52428 GCA_964485935.1 uncultured bacterium
TGGTTAGTCGGTTGGGCTGTTTTTTACGCCCAACGCACTAACAAACATTTTGACTAGTGACTAATGACTCACGACTCGTGGCTCGGATTAAAATCCGTCTTGACAATTTTTTCAAAAATCCATACAATTGCCCTGTTATGAAAATATTTAAAAATCTTTTTTTCGTTGCTTTATTTGTTTTTCTTGCGGGCTGCATCATTAATATTCCAGAGACCAAAGAGAACAGTTTGCCACCCGCGCTTCCAGAAGACACTTCATATGGGGAAGATGTAGATAATACTTCAGAAATAGAAGATACTGCAGAGATTGATGCAATTACGGGAGCGACAGGATTAAGTTTTGCGGTTCTAGGTGGTGCAACATACGGCGGGATTGTAGATAATCATGATGCTTCAGAGATAGAAGGCACTTCGGATGTTGATGCGATTACGGGAGCAACAAAAATAGCCTACAACGCAGGGGTTCATTCTATTTTTAAAGGTCATGGACGTACAATCGAAATAGGTCTCGATTATATAAGTTTTAATCAGTCTGTGAAATATAATTTGCCTTCGCTTTCTGTTAACGGCACAAGAAGTTTCGAATTTCAGCAGATCCGACTACCTTTAACATATAATTTTGAATTTTTTAAAAACGATTTAAATCAGCCCAAGCTTGCTCTAAAATTAGGTTTTTCTGCGGGTTATACTTTCAGTAAAACAATAGAAAATTCCGAAGATTCGGAGAATATGCCTGCTTACGAATTTACTGACTGGGAAATCGGACCGGCTTTTGGTCTTTGTTTTTATCCTTTTGACTTCAGTCAAAGTTACAGGTTAGGTCTCTACATGGATGCGTATCGCGGAAGGAAAATATATGAAGATGTCTACCACGATGAAATATTCCTCGGCGATAATAGTTTTTTGAAATTCGGTGTCATCTTCGAACCGTAAAAAAAGCAACAACGAATAGCACAAATTACACGAATATTTTTTCTGCCGTCAGCTGTCGGCTTCTCAATACTAAATCCTATATCCTAAATATTGCCACTGATTAACACGGATTTTTTTGTCATTTTTAACTCGAAACTCTAAACTCGAAACTCTAAATCACAGATTTACACTGATTTTTTGCCTATTTTACTTATTGCAAATCCCAGTAATGCCCCCAAAACTAATGTCATTATTGCAATCGGAATTAAACTCATAGGTTCTTTCCAGGCGATTAAAATCGCGACGGGAGTTAACAGTAAAAAAGAGATTAGAATTCCTTTCAAAATACTATTAATTCTTAATTCACTTGTTGAAATAAAAAACCCCGCAATTATCCACATTGCCAGTGCAGACAAATTCGCGTCCCATGTTAATTTCTGTAAAACCATTGGTATTACATCGATAATCCCCGCGATTAAACCCAGAACTAAACCTGCAACAATCTTATTCACAATTCCTCCTTAAACGATAGTTTTTGCTACTTCTTTTCCTAAATCGTATGCTTTATCCATGTATTCTTTTTTCTCTTTTACCTCTCCCCTTCGTGTAACCCCCGGAGCTATTATTTTCCCGATTAATTTCACTTCTAAGAAATTTAAGCTTTTTTCAAAGAATAATACTACCGGAGCAACAGTTTCATCATTTTCTTCTTCAAACGGGACTGCTATAACCGCTAATTTATTCTTTATCTTTTTTCTGTTTTTAGGACCATTAAAATAGACAAAGCGGTCTATAAAACCTTTCATCAAAGCTGTTGGTCCATACCAATATACAGGCGTCCCAAAGACAATAACATCACTTTCTATAATCTTATCATAAAGATTGCTCATATCATCCTTTTTTACACATTTTTCTTTCTCCCAGCAAACATGGCAGCCATCGCATTCCATTATACTTAAATCGTTAAGAAAGATGGTGTCTGTAGAAATACCTTCACTTTGTACTCCTTCCAGTATCCTTGAAACTAATACGTGTGTATTTCCGTTCTTTCGCGGGCTTCCAATAACTCCAAGCACTTTTTTCATAATTTCACCTTAAATTAATTTACCATTCAAGAGTTGAACCCATTAATATTGACGCAATAATATCACGGGACATATGATGCTGCTTTTATAAGTCTTTTTATATCTCTAAGCCCAATCTTTCCTTTGAAATACTTATTTTCTTTGTTCACTTCCTCAAGTTGACTGCATAATTCTTCTGCATTTGCTTTGGAGACCATTTTTGCATTAGTATATCCCGCGAAAGTGAGCATCCTTGCAGTTAAAGGGCTTACCCATTGAATTCTTGTGAGGTTGACTAAAGAATAAATAGAATCAATAAACTTAGCATCGATTCCCAAAGTATTTATTATTTCTTCTCTTTTTTTAGATGAGTTTAATGCCTCAAATAGTAAAGCAGCATTCTTATAACCTTTGCTTTCTAATTTTGAGAGCTCCTTTTCCGGAAGCCAATCAAAGGATTTCAAAGGAAATACTTTGGGAAAATAACTTTCGATTTCTCTTCTTAACAATATTAAATATTGTGACTCGATTCCGGTTTTTTTTGAAAATGATGGAATCTTCTTAGAATTTTTCAATACTTTTCGCAAATCCGCGAGTGTTGAAATACCATGTGATTTCAATGTCTTAAATTTATCTTTGATACTTGCCAGTAATGAACTTCGGCTTGGGACCAGGTCTGTTTCCTCGATACGTATTCGCAAATCATCAAGACTTACTTTTTCTGCCTGTAGATAATAAGTCATAATTTACCTACCATATTTATAATTTCTCCTTTTTGAAATATGAATTCTAAGGTTTTGGCAAAATTATATTATAATCCCCAAATTTTATTATTTCTTTTTCGTTATTATCAAATAATATAATAATTTCCTGCTTTTGAAAATTTACATCCGCATCAACCGGATTACGAGTAGGATTGTCTTTATCATCCCATTTTCGATCTATAGCAATTGAAAACAATGGGTTAATATAAATCTCATTCGTATTTATTTTTCCTTCAATATTTACTGGGTATAATTCTAAAAAAACAACCTTATCATGAAAACCTGAAATTTGAAAAGCTAATGAATATATATTATTTTCATATTTTAAGTTTTTTAAAAATTTAATCTGATAATCATCAAAATAAGAAATTTTATTCTTTTCATTATCATTTCTACAATTTAATAAAATTATAAAAATTAAAATAAATATTGATAAATTCTTTCTAATCAACATTAGACCTAAGCCCTTATGCTCTTACTTCTTACCTTGTAACAGATAACTAATTGCTTCTTTAGTATCCTCGTCAAGCCAGTCCATAAATGTATCACCGTACGGATTTTTCAGGTTTGGATCGGCACCGTGTGTCAAGAATGATTTTATCATTGCAATATCACCTTTCTGCGCTGCCCTGAGTAAAAAAGGATAACCCGAATCATCCCGACTGTTTGGTGAAACGCCGATTGAAAAAAGGCGCTCACATTTTTGCACGTTTTCCTCATTAATTGCCCTGGCGAGCTGTACCCGTTTTTCGTGCATCAGAATGTTAGAATTTATTTGCCTTAAAACTTTTTCATCCAGAAAGACCGAATCCAGTAAAGCAGACTGATCTACTTGCCTTTCAACAAAACGGTTCCATACAATATACGACGACTCTCCCCCCATTGTATTTTTCATGTCTAATATCAGATATATATGTTCCGCGACCTTTGGTTGATTCGCGGGTAAAAGCACCAATGAAGTAAAGGATAGCGCATGTGGACTATTCTTTTCGAGCCTATACGTTAATACACTGTACAGGGTTTCCGAAAAAGCATCGTGTTCGTCAAAATATACTGCTCCTTCAGAAAACGTATACGGAATTTTTTCAGACACCGGTGCAACTAGGTGTCTTAATTCAATAGTGCTGTCATACGGCGATTTTAAAACAGATGGGATCATAGCTCTTATTTTTTCTACAAATCCATCAGATACATAAAGTTTATAACTGTTTTGTTCCAGGTAATAATCCTTCCTGCTTAGATCGCCTAAAGTATCTATCTCCCGTGAAGTACTGCCCAGAAAATCATATTGTCCGTTTTTTTTCAATGTTTCGGGATCTTTTATGGTAAGCTCGATATCTCCCCTCAACCTGGCTTGATGGATTGTGTAAAGTTTTCTCGGTTTTAAATGAAAGTCACCGTTCTCCAATATAGGGGCTGTAAAGGTTTTATCATTATATGTTTTATACCCTCCCTCTAAAAATCTATCCCGATATTCAAAGCGATATCGCGAGAGATAAAACTCACCCCTGATAATGAGTTCCGAATTATCTATTTCTGTGAGGTTAATAATACGTCCTCTTAAATCGGGTGTGCTATGAGTTTTAATAATACCATCACAAGAAGGTCCATCCTGGCATAAGTAAAAGAAAAAGAGTATAAAATATTTAATGAACTTCTTTATGAATAACATATATTCAAAGAATATAGTACATCTGTACTTTTTTGACTTTTTATGCCCGCAAGGGTTCTTATAGATAACCACATGTGTAAAATCAATTCCTCCATACAAGGAAATATAATATTATAATGCAAGAGAACAAGTCCTACGGAGAACACAAAGCAAGTAAGAATCCAAGAGCCGGAAGCTGAGAATTCCATCGCCACCTCAATCCAAAATCCATTTTTCGACTGAAGACTGGTGACTCGAGACTGATGACTCGTGAAGATGGAACTCCCGAGCTTTTTGTTAGGTCGTATTAATAAAGAAGAAAAAAGAGAATTTAATAATTGTAGAGAAAAAATTGTAAAAAAATTTTAGTTTAAAAAAAAGGAGGTCAAAATGAAAAAGGTAAAATGGTTAGTATTAAGCTCTTTAGTGCTTTTTTTGGCCCTGCCCGGGATGTTGGGTGCCGAAGAAATTGGCATACTTCCTTTTAGAACAACCGGCGTTGAAAGTTATATAACGGAAGACCTCTATGATCTTCTGGAAACCGAACTCGATTATTTTGACCACAAAGTTGTATCGCCGTATGAAATAGAGCATTATCTTGGGCACCGTGTAGTATGTTATAACAAAGATTACGCTGCCGATTATGGAAGTTCGTTGGGTCTTGAGAAAGTGATATTTGGTTCTATAACCAGAATAGGCGAAAAATATGTTATTTCAGTCGAAGTCGTCAAATCCAGAACGGGAGAAGTACTTCTTTACGATAAAACAACTTTAGATTCTGAGGACTACTTAGATGAATACGTGTATAGTCTGGCAGAAGATATTGAAGAAGAGGTATATGAGAATGTGGTTTATTATAGTCCCAGCTGTAGCAGAACTGTCACCCGCGTCTATGTCGGGAATTGCTGGCGACCACGTATTATATGGAGGAGACCACGCCGCAGAAGTTTAATTACCGTACGGGTACCTTTAATTAATATAAATCTCGGAAAGTCTCATCATGTCGTTCATAGAACTCCTTCAAAGAGGAAACCTGTTTATGTGAAACATAGTCCCAGGAAACAACACGACCAAGGTAAATCGAAGAAAGGGAATGACAGACGCGAGAAACAAAAGAACGAAAAGCACCATCGTGATAATGACGGCCACAAGAAGGGAAGAAGATAATAAACTGTTGGTCAGTTAGTGGGTTGGTCTGTTAGTCTGTAAAAAACACACCAACCCACTAACACACTAACTAAATTAGTAACAACAAATCACACAAATTACACGAATATTTTTTGTTTTTTTACTATACCCTACCCTGAATAATAGCCACGGATTAACAGGATCTTTATTTGTTGTTAATTAAAAACTCGATCTACCTGAAGAGCAGTAATTTCTTGGTTTGCGGGACCTCATCACTCACTTTTAACTTTACGAAATATATTCCAGATGTCATAAGGTTGCCATCATTGTCCTTTTTATCCCAATTGATTGTATAATTCCCTTCTGCATGCTCGGCGTTAACAAGAGTCCTCACTAATTGTCCCATAAGATTGTAAAGTTTTAGTTCAACCCGGCCTGGGTTCGGAATTGAATACCTGATAGTTGATGAGTGAACAAATGGATTTGGATAGATTTCCAGTCTTGCGTTTTCTGTTTTAGTCCTTGTATCTTCATTGATTCCTGCGCTCCAATTGAGCGCAACACAGTAAGGAAAATCCGCAACCGGCAGACCATCAAATGTGGTTGAAGAATCGTCGACAGAATAGCTTGCTATATCATTAACTGACCCGCTCATAAAATCTATGAGAACTGCGGATGATATGTTTGTATCTTTGACTGTAAGGTTTAGAAATCTATCTGTATAGCTATCCTCTGCCACTATTCCAAACCAGTATGGAATAAACCGTGTACCCGTTACAGTATCTTCAAAATTAGCAGAAGTAAGCCTGTTAAAAGAAAAAGTATCTGCGTTTATATTCTCAAAATCGCATAAGGAATCCGTTGTTCTCTGTATTGCCCCATCAAAAACGCTGCAGATATTCTGAAGAGTATAATATGATTCTTTTCGGATACAATTAGTATCAACCTTCACAAGTTTCCATATATCAAATCTTGAGCCATCCCAGTAGGTATTCACATAAAATCTATGGCTATCTGATTCAAGGTTGAAAAATGTTAAGAACCTACCTGAGGCTGGTGTCCACCTGTATTCACTCGGTGAATACCAGTTGCCAATACTAAACCACATACCATCTAGTGATACAAGGAATATACTGATATTATCACCATTACCTACGCTTCTCGACCATAGGGTATACCATCCACCCTCCGTTAAATCAAAATCGTAATAAACATAACCTGAATCTCCCATACCGTTTGGTGTCCAGATGCAGGAATCACCCGAAGCTAAACCATCGTAAATCTTCTCCATTGGAGGGAATATTGCAGTGTAATCTTCACCTTCCGAAGTATAAGTGTACGCATTCTGTGGAGTGTAAATTATACCAAAAAATGGCGCCTCACCAAAACCAATATCGAATAGTTCAGAATAATCATTAACCCAATCCGACCTTCCCATATTATGTGATAGACTACGCATATCCCAATCAACTGTCCATGTGGTTATTTCTATATCCTGTTTGAGATTGAGAATGTATCTTCTTGCAAGATATTTTGCCTGTGTTATCCTTGATGAATGCTGTGGACTGTTCGGGTCTGGGCTCAAAGGGTCAGGATAAATTGAATCCGAAAGAAAACCACCTTCAGTATCCCATATCTTGAGACTATCGTCGAATATCGCGATCGTATCTTTTAAGGCGCTGATTTCCTCTTCATAAGAATCATAAGGACTTTCAAATTGACTGTTTGGTATCCATGTCAATAGGTTTTGAGGTGCTTCGGGTAGTGTTCGGTAAGGATGTATACCTATTTTATCAACATATTGATCAACCCCGCTTTCGAGACAGGTCTTTATATATTTAATGTCTACAAGCGCCATTCCACCTAAACAGATAACAGCATCAGCATCGATTGTTCTAATATTTTTCGCTGTTGAACATGCAAGAGCGGAATACTGTACAGGGTTTGCCGAGGGAAGCCATGATTCATCAAGATTGGGTTCGTTCCAGATTTCCCAGTGATTCACTCTGTCTTGATATCTTTTTACCACCGTATCTACATAAGCAAGCCAGGCATTGAAGTAAACGGTACTATCCCCTATGGGGGGATATCCATTCGGGTTATATAGAACGTTCGGGTCGGATAGTATTAGATAAGGTGTAATGCTGTGATCGACAAGTTGATTTATTATTGTATCGATAGAGGTAAAATCATAGTATCCAATGGATTCGTTTTCAACATATCCCCATGGCACTCCAAGCCTGCACCACTTGACACCAGCTTCAAACATCTTTTCTGTGATATCGCTGCGAATAGGCCCTAAGTCAAGCCAGATAGTATGTATTCCTATACCGGAACCGTCAATCTCCGCAGAATTCTTACTATCTAATTGTTGTGCGAAAATAGAAATATATAAAAGAAAACAAATACTTAAATACACAACTTTTCTATTCTAGACAGTGTTAAGGTTCAGAATTATCTTTTTCATGAAAAGAAGTTAATTTGAAAGGGAGTATTGTCAAGAACGCCCCCACTCCCCTTTTTTGACTGGTGACTTAATTATATCTATTCTTGTATTTTACTCTCTATGTATTTCACGGCATCTCCGACAGTTCTAAGATCCATTGTTTCTTCATCCGGAAACTCCATATTAAACTCTTCTTCGAGTGCCTGTAGTAGTACAACATAGCCAAGGCTATCTACTCCAAGGTCGTCCGCAAAAGAGCTTTTTGGCAAAATTTCCGTTGTCTTTACATCAAATTCTTTCGCCAAAACTATTTTTATTCTCTCAAATACTGATATGGTTCTCCTCCTATAATGTATCCGAGTTTAGTAGTATTTTTATCTCGTCCATTATTTTCTCGGTTACTATTTTTAATGTTTCTTTATTATAAGGCTTGCCATAATATTCATCAAAATAAAGTGGCTTTCCAAATTTGAGTATTACTTTATGCGGTCGGGGAAACCTTTGCCCTTTTGACATAACATTGAAAGAACCAATTATCGCTACAGGAACAACAGCTGCTTTTGCCTGCAAAGCAATAAATGCTGTCCCTGCTTTTGGCTCCTGTAAAGAGCCGTCTAAGCTCACCGTTCCTTCAGGATACATATCGATTACATGGCCATCTTTGAGGATTTTAATAGCAGTTCGGATGGCTTCTCTGTCAAACTCTTCTCTTCTTACGGGGAAAGCGTTCAACTTTCTAAAGATGAATCCCGCAAAGCGTTTTCTGAATAGTTCTTCTTTGCCCATTGTATGGAGTTGTCTGTTGATCGCAGCTCCCAGAATAAACGAATCCAGATCACTGGGATGGTTTGGCGCCAGGATTACGCCGCCTTCTTCCGGAATGTTTTCAACGCTAATAGCTTGTAATCTAATATAGATTATTGCTATTACACGCAAGATTGAATGTGTGATTGAATAAAACATCTATATACTAATGGGTATATATGAAAGCAAATAGCCGGAACTTAAGGCTAAAGCCGTAAATGTTATAATGTATGATATTTCTTTTATTTTTCCTATTTTTTCTCCCCTTGAAGTACTCTTGCACATAGCAGGTCTCCTGATTTATGGCCGAGCCACTTACCACTTAAATGATATTGTGTCGTTATCAAAAGTCAAGGGTTTTTGCCTGGGATCCAGATAAGAAAAGGATTAGAGAACAAGATATTGGTGGTATGTGATAGGCGATAAGTGTTTTGGCTAAATCCTAACTCCTAAATCCAAAATCCTAAAAAGGAACGCAGATAGACGCAGATTATTCCTGTCGAAAGCCCAATGTCCTAAGTCCAATGTCAAAAATTCAAAAATCAAGACCTGACCCCTCTATAGACATTTTAATATTAAAATTCGATCTATTTTTTGAGTTGACATTTCAGCATCTGGCAATTCCCAACCTCCCATCCCAATAAATTTTTCCCAAACAACTTGATTTTATTACGATATTCATACGGTGCGTAGCACCGAGTCATGAGTCAATAGTCAAAAATTCAAAAAAGAAGACCTGACCCTTCTATATGACCCTTCTATACTTCTATACTCTTAAAGCTACACTATAACAGCCATTTATTTTTTAATAGCAAAAATTCTACTACCTGAAGATACTGCAATAATTAAATCATTGTATTCACCGATATAAGAAGATCCCACTCTGTGTCCCAGGTCACAATGCCAAAGAGTAACACCATTTCTCAGATTATATGCAGAAATTCCTTCGTGATTGGTAGAGGTATATAAAACGTCTTCGGATCTAATTACTGGCGAAGAAATACCAATATCATTTAATTTCCATTCCGTGGATAAATCTTTATTTAAGCATAATAACAAATTATCTGAAGATTTGAAAACAAAATATTCTTCTGTTATTACTGGAGAAATATATATTGGAGTTTTTATATCTACCTTTTCTACTATATTTCCACTTTCAGGATCGATCTTCAAAATATTATTCCAGCTTGTGTAATATATAAAATCCCGAGAAAATAAGGGGGGAGCTTTTCTTGAATTCGAAGGAAAGGAATAAAAGCGTTTATTTTCCCAAATAGTTTTACCATCCTTTGAGCAACATACTAATCCACTCCTACCCAAAACCCATATTTTTTCTCCATCTGCGTGTATCCACTGGCAGGTGCGTCCTCGTCTTTCTATGGAAATACAATTTTCTACCCTCATGCTGTAACTATCAAAAATTAGTATGCTATCTTTTGTTAGAAAATAAACTTCATTTTCTCTGACAAATATATCTAATGCTTTAAACGGTAAAGTTTTTATAAATTCGCCGTTTAAGAGATTATGTATTTTTACATCTCCGTTAGAAGTAAAAACTTTACCTCCACTAACAGCCGGTCTTATTTTTGGCTTTTCCAGCATAAATCTCTTTCTCCAGATAACTTCACCTTTTTCTAAATCGCAACAACTTAATGCCCCATCGTACTGAGGTATTAACAGATAATTCTCATAGATAACAGGGAAAACTTCTGCATAAATAGTTTTCTTGATTGAAGTACTCCAGATTATTTCTCCAGCTGCAGCCTCTTGAATTTTCTTGTGATAATAGGTCGATTGTTTCTTATCGGTCGGCGTATATTCATCAACACCATTATAATCGTCGGCATGAGTTATAAAGACTCTTGTTCTAGCCCCACCATCAAAAGTTTCTTCTTTTCTATAACTCAGCTCCTCTTCTGCCTTATCTCTTTTTTCTATTTTTTCTGTATATATTTTTGGATAAGAAAAGGTATACCGTTTTAAACCACAAATCCCTCCAGTTAAAAGATTCCCCTTATTATCTATATCAAAACATCCGCTTCTTATACAGAAAGCATCTATATCAAAATACAGCCTATCGTTGTCAAATGTGCTAAATTTTTCTGTCTGTAGATGCAAATTTCCTATAGGAAAATTAGCTATTTGATACCACACATCATTAGAAAAGCCCTTTTCAACCCTTAAAATTTGAGCTCGAGTATTGCTTAAAATCTCTTTGAAATAACCATTTTTGTAATGCAATAAGCCAATGTCGGTACCTATTACCAATTCTCCCTGGTTAATGGGCGCCATATTGAACACCTGATTATCGGGAATAGTACTAGGAAAAATAATCTCTTCCCAACTTCCACCATCCCTTCTGAATAATCTACGAGGTCCTCCCACCCATACATTCTTGCCATCAAAGACAACCGATTTTAAATCTCCAGTTAATCCATCTTCTCTGCAGTATGTGTTCCATAATCCTGCCGAACATTGTGCTATCATTGCATCGGACACTATCCAGGCATCTCCATTATTATCCACTGCAATTTCTGTATTTTTGTAGCTTACTTCACACCCGGAAGGGAGATACGCAAATTCTCTATCGAAATTAGAATCAAATATTATTAGTCTTTCGGAAGTAAGGACAAAAATATTTCCTCCAGTTTTTCCGGCTATATCTATAACTCTTTCCCCAGGATATGAGCGCCAACCGAGTCCGTCAAATATTGAAAGTCCTTTTGTAGTACCAATATACCATTTCTCGCCAAAATAACGTATTACTGTAATTTTATCAGAGAGAAGACCTGGCGGCAAAATTTCTTCTATCGCATTACTTTCAATATCAATCCTGTATACCTTCTCTAGGGTAACCCAGTATATTCGACCTTTTCTATCCATACTAATATTCCGAGGTTTAACCGACATTCTCTTCATTTGATAAATTTCTATTTTATTCCAATCACTCCCGTCAAAACTGCAGAATCCTGTTTCTCCACTTGTAGAATCTTTATAATAACCCCAGATATTGCCAAGAGAATCTTCGAATAAATTTAGTATATTTTCTGAGATATAGTTAATCTGAAACTCACCATCAGAAAGAAGAAAACTCCCTTTTAGCCCGGAAGTTGCATTCTTGAAAATGCCATATACGTCTTTATTTCTTGTGGTATACAATAAATCGATCTTACTTTCAGCTAAAGTTTCCGGGATGTGTCTATTAGAAAAGCTCCTCCCATCGCTTAAAAACAAACCATCCTCAGTCGCTACTAAAATTCTCTTACCATCAAACGGCGCAATTGCTTTTGCTCTTCCCGGTGTTTGAACTTTTTTCCAGGAACCTTCAGATCCTGAATAAATGTAATTATCTTCAACAAGAAGCCATATCTTTCTTCTTTCATCAACCAGGACATCTAAATACTCACAGTTTAAATCCGGAGTTGAATTTAAAGAAAGGGTACTATCTCTGTAGATAAAAAGCCTCCCTTTTCCCCACAAAAGAACCCCTCCACTGGTCGCCTTCAGATTTGGAGTTTCTACAGTGATATTAGTGCACCAGTTTTTAAAGTCATATAAAGCTACACTTATTGAATCAGAAACCCAAAAATTACCTTCGTAATCTACCAATATGCTGCCTTCAAAAGGAAAGGGAATTTCTACTTGATCGAGAGTAGGATATGGAGTAGTTTTTAGAATTTTCCCTTCCTTGTATGCAGTTTCACTTTTTATTTTTATAACAGGCGGGTATTTCTTACTGGTCTTTTTCGTTACAACATTTCTTACCCTACTTAAAGCGACAAATAATATAAGAAACGATACCACTATAATTGTTATTGGAACCAAATACTTTCTACGCTTTCTCATAATTTGTCCTTTTGTAAGTTATACTTTCTTAATTTTAAAATATTAATAGTATATCCTCTTTTTTATAAAAAACACTTAAACGCATATCTTTATCTCTGTGGTTCCCAGATATACTTTCCTAAAGTGTCTATATAACCTGCCATACCGTTGATTTCTACTCTGGCTATTCCATTATCGAAAGCCCATACCTGGTCAAACTTAGGTTTTATAGCTATATCTCCCTTTGCATTGATAAATCCCCACTTACCTTTAATTCTTATTTGTGCATACCCGTCTCTAAACTGGCTTATACCTCCCGCAGATATTGGTTCTATTATATAATTACCGGTAGTATCTATAAATCCATACTTATCTCCAATTTTAACTAATCCTTTGCCTTCTGTAAATCCACCAGCCCAATCATATATTGTATCTATAACAAGCTTACCGGTTGTATCTATATATCCGTACTTACCTCTCCAGTTTTTACTAAAGATAACCGGGGCTAAACCTTCACTGAATTTCCACGCATACCCGAACTTTGGCTCTATAACCAGTTCCCCTTCTCTGTTAATAAATCCATATTTTCCATCTATTAATACCGGTAAAATAATGTTTTTGTTTTTTTCTGTAATTTTAACCTCTTTTTCTCTACATGAAAATATGAGCAAAGTTAACAAACATACTAAAAACACCTTTAATTTCTTCATTTATCCTCCGTTAATATCATAAAATGAGTATTTTCATGTGTTTATTATGTTCATTTTGTGGGTTCCCAGATATACTTTCCCAATGTATCAATATAACCCCAGCGGTCTCCAACTTTTACCTTGGCTAAACCGTCCGAAAAGTCATAAGCGTAATTAAACCTCGCTTCTATTACAATTTCTCCCTTTTTATTTATGAACCCCCATCTTTGCTTTACTTCTTTATAAAACTGCATTCTCCCTTCGGAAAACTGCCACCCAAGACGGTCGAATTTTATCGGTATTACAATATCTCCCTTTTTATTCACACAACCATACCTGTTGGTCTTCCCTACCATAGCCAGACCTTCTCTGAATTTCCAGGCATAGTCAAATTTTGGTTCTATCACTATTTTACCCTTTTTATTTATGAATCCATACTTTCCGTTTTTGGATACAGGAAACAAAGCTTGCTCCTCTTTTTTACAGCCTATTAATAAAAGGAAAAGAACTCCCGATAAGAAAATGGTTTTTTGAAACATATTAGCCTCCTGTTTTTCCTTAATTTGTTAAAATAGGAACAAATTGGATTTTTAGATAATTCTCAGGGTTAAAGTATTTTAGCGGTTTCAAAGAAAAATGACAATTATTTTCCCTGGTTAATGTTTTTAGTATGTTTTGAGTTTTGACAGGAAAGGTGTTCAGTTCAGTCATGTTAATATTTCTTTTCTTTCTTAAATTTGATTCTTTTCTTTAAAATATTTATAAAATACATCATATTAAACTGCTTATAAAAAGTTAGGAAATATAGCAAATAAGTCAAGGGGAAAGGGTGTCGTGAGTCAAAAAAAACGACCGATGGCGGCAGGCGGGTAATACACCTCAGTATTTAAAAACCAACCCCGTAGAGAACCAGCGATGCAAACATATCATGGTATATATTCCTATCGGTATTCGCCCAACCAATTCCAAAATTTAAGAAACTTGTATCAAGATAAAATCCTATTGAAGGCGCGTAATGGATCGAATTTTCCTCAAACAGAGAAGAAAATGAATCCGATGCACCCGCCACATACGCAGAACCAATAAAATGTATATTCGCCCTTACTCCCAGAACCTGCATTTCGACAATAGTCAACCTTGCAGAACCGCCAACTTTAAACATATATTCCTCGATGAACTCATTACGGCTGTAACCAGGAAGGTCTTCATAATCATGCAGCCTAAGCTGGTAACTCCCGATAGGCGTAATCCCTCCCATACTGTATTTCTGTACAAAAGGAGCTGCCTCGCTGCATCCGCTAAAATATAGCTCCCCTGTCAGTACAGTCTTGAGCTTATTCTGGAATCTGAATCCTTTTGCGTAAATGCCTTTTAATTTTGCTTTATTCCATAACCTTTCTTCTAAATCAATAGCGGCTTCAATGCTAATTTTAGTCCCCGATGAAGGAAAAACGTACCGGTCTAGGTTATCACATTGCATCTTAAAAAATCCAATGATAGGACGAGGAAGTAGAGAATCATTAAGATATGCCCTATAATAAGACTCTACACCGATACTAAAAGCGAAATCTTTCCTATAAACGGGATAAGACACTTTGCCGAAAAGATATTCATCATATTGCATATCATAAAGAGTCGTATCCCTAAGACTCGGATATCTTAACCTTCTGTTACCAAGAGATAAATCGGGCAATAATGACCAAAAAGAAATCCGCAGAGGAGAACATTTGTTAACGCCTATATTGTAATTATGTCCTTGGATTAACTCTTTGGCTGATTTCAAAGGAAAGTTCTGCCAAAAATTTACATAGAAAGAACGATCTCCGAACCCTCTGATGCTCTTTGTTCGGAGCTCAGCAAACAAATTTAGCCCTTCGTCTTTATCCAAAGATAATACCGGGAATTCCAGAGTATGTCCAGTTTTAGGCCTAACTCTAATACTTAACAAATCTTTCTCCATCCCTTCAACAGAAATCGTTTTAAGCTGATATTTATTATATATCTCTTTGTTCTTCTTTAAAATTTTCCTCGGAGACAATGGGGGTTTGAATTCCTGCTGTATTGCTTTCTTCATGTCATTATCTTCCTGAAATATTTTAACTCCCTCAAGGTATTTCCCTCTGTCCCCATGAACAAAGAGCATATCTTTATCCTCAAAAGATGAAAATGCGGCACCGGAAACCAAAGGACCGATATAACCCCTTTCCACATATTCTTTTTCGACAAGTTCTTTTATTTCATAAAAGTTTAATTTTCTTTTTCCTTTCCGTATAAAACTGTATACTTCTCCGGCAACGAGGGAATCATCATAATCATTGCCCCCCATTATCATCATCACATTAAGCGGCTCCAAATACTTATCCTTTTCCGTTAAAAAGAACTCGACTTCCAATCCTTCCGTCTCTTTATCTACTCTCGCTCCTACGTTTTTATAATCACCCGTATTATAAATATTCCTGAGAGCATAACAAACATCATTTCTTTCAATAATACTGCCAACCTTTAACTTCATAGCCCTTTTTATAGCTCTATTCACCTCATTTTCCAGGGTATCATTGTCTTTTACATGAAATATTTTTATTGAAGACACCTTAAAAACCTCTCTAGAGATATCGAGACTATCGATACCATCTTCCTTTTCTGCAATCCCTCTTTTTATGCTATCTATTTGATTCTTTGCCGCATCGTAACCTGTTTTAATCAATTCTCCCAGTTTCTTTTTATTAAAATCAAAACCTCCTTGGACATCTATATCAATTCGTCCGTCAGCATTGTCCCAGCTATTCCACACATGAAATTCCCTGGCAAGCGAAGAAGTTTTCCCAAGAACGCCGATACCGAGCAATCCGGACATTACCTCTCCAGTCTCGATCGGCTTATTCCTGGCACCCCTTAATTTAGAAGGGTAAGAGGCAATTACGAATATATCTTCACCTTTCTCTTCATCATGTATAGTAATAATAGAATCCGGTTTTCTTATTGGATCGAAATCCTGCAGGAAAGCATCGACGGGGAGGTTATCAAGAATCCCGCCGTCAACATACTGCACATTCTTTATTATCATCGGCTCGAAAGCCATAGGAAAAGACCCGCTAGCTCTAAGAACAGTAGAAAGAGTTCCATGTTTTTTTAATGTAGATTTTACATTATTTAAATCTGTCAGCACAGCTCCAAACGGATACTTTAATTTAGAAAAATCAAAACCCGCTCTGTAATCCGCCTGCAGCGTCTTATCCGCTATTTCATCAGTAAATTTCTGGGCAATTCTTATCCCCGTTCCGGGTTTGTATAAAATAAAAGGACGTTTCCAGGATAAACCAACTTCCATAGCAGGAGGTCTTGGCTTATTTCGAATACGTTCCCATATTGGCGTATACATTCTGGGCTGATGGTCATAAAAAAAAGTCTCCCAATCAATATCTTCTTTTACAACCCATTCCAAACTATCTGGAGAATAACCGCTTACGTACAGTCCTCCGATTATCGAACCCATACTGGTACCTGATACACCATCTATCGGAATATAATTTTCCTCAAGAATCCTCAAAACCCCAATATGAGCAACACCCCTAACTATACCTCCGGCAAGAGCTAACCCCACTTTTACTTTTCTCTGCAATCCGGGAACTTCCTCCCACTTTCCACTTTCTATCTTCTGTTCGGCAGAAAAATTTTCCGAACAAAGACTTTTCTCCCAATTTAATGTGGTATACTTATCATCGGATTTCAGCCTAAACCAAACCGGAAACTCATCCGAATATAGAGGCAACGAAAATATTATCATTAAAAATAAACACATAACCTTATATAAATTAGAGTAGCAACGGTTTTCGATGAATCTTCTTTTTGTCTTTGAAATAATACTTATTTGAAACACTTTATTTTTTCGCGCGGACATTATTTTCCCTCCCTTTTAATTTTTTATAGTACTATTATATAAAAATATAGAATATATTTGTAAAATTTAGTAATATTTACTATTTTGTCAAGAGGGCGTGTAGCTCCGAACCACTAGTCACGAGTCATCAGTCGCCAGTTAAAAATTAGGATTTAAGATTTGGGGGTTAGGATTTGGATATTTAGTTCGTTGTTCCTGGTTCACAGTTCGTTGTTTTTACGGTCTGCAGTCTGCGGTATTCCGTCTTTCTTTCTAACAGACCAATATTCCAAAACCTTTGTACTATAAGGATAAATGTCAAGTAATATTTTCTATTATTAAAAAACATCTTGACTAAAAACAGGAAAATGCTTATATTTCAGTAGGCGTAGGTTATTATAGAGAGATTTTCTTCAAAGGGGTTGTCGGCTTTATTATTTTTAAAATTTAGCCATACTCTAAAAAAGGAGGGTAATATGGCATGTAAGAAAAAAGCCGCGTCTAAGAAAGCAAAAAGCAAGGCTAAACCCAAGAAGAAAAAAACTACGAAGAAGAAAAAATAAGGTTTTCTGATTTCTAGTTTTAGTTTGTGTAGTGATTAAAAAAAGTGCTCACTTGAGTTCAATGTATTTTTTTGTTTTTTGGTAGTTGTGATAGGATTCTAACTTCTGAATTCCTTCTTGCTTTGTGTGAGGATAATTTTTGTGGTGGGGGTTTTAAAGCAACACCTTTCCCTCTGTGTTCTCTGTGTGTTTAGTATTTCTCTGTGCGCTCTGTGGTAAATATCAGCTGTTGCTATTTAATTAAAGTCATTTTCTTTGTTTCAGCAAAACGATTACCAACCTGTAATACATAGAAATAAATACCACTTGATAAGTTTTCTGCATTGAAATTAACAGTATATTCTCCGGCTTCCTGAAATTCGTTTACTAATGTTTGAATTTCTTGACCAAGCATATTATAGATTTTTAAAGAAACAAAATCTGATTGCCGCGTTGAGTATTTAACTGTGGTCGATAGATTAAAAGGATTCGGATAATTCTGTAACAATACAAAATTATCAAAACCGGCTGAAACGCCTCCTGTTTGAACTTGTTTAAGAATCCAATTATCGGGGTCGAACTCAAGATTGCTTATAGGCTTTGTTAGGGAGAGGTCAAATGTTTGCGTTTCCTGATCGTTCCAGACAGTGATTAACGTATCCCCTTCTCCCTCAAAATTGAATTTAAGTTGAATCGGCATCTCAAATACCTGTCGTCGTCCTAAACTTGATTGTGTTTGATTTATTTGAACACTTGTTTCGAATGTTGCAGGATTTTGATAATAACTATATTCATAAATAGGAAAATATTCGTCATATAACCATTGATCAAAAAAGAAGGTAAGGTTCATACCACTTACACTTTCGCAAATCGCTTTAAAATCTTCGGTTGTTGCTTCAGCGTACATAAGATCAGGATGGTTTGCATACTGGTGTAGACATTCGAAAAACAGAGAGTCTCCTAATACTTCTCGAAGCATATGCAGTGTCCAGGCGCCTTTATAATATATGATAGTGATAAAAATATTAAAAGGATCAGAGATATCTTGCAGGTATAGAGTTCCGTCTCCAAAATATTCAAAGAAGTCCATTTTACTTTTATATTCTTCAATCCCGTTCGTATGTTCTTGCCACAATGCTTCGCAATATGTGGCAAATCCTTCATTCAGCCATCCATGATGCCAATCTTTACACGTGACCATACAACCAAACCATAAATGGGCGGTTTCATGTACAGCGGTACCGAACCAGTCTATGGATATATTATTCATAATAATATTGGTTTGGTTTTCAATTGCAGAGTAAATCGGCCCGATTTCGGTCATACCGTATTTTTCGTTTCTAAACGGATATGCGCCGAATTTGCTTGAGAAAAAATTCAACACATCAGGTATCAGTTTAATAGACCCTTGCTGGGCATCATAAAAAGTTTCTTGAAAGACCCAATAATTCAGCGGATAACTTTCCCCAAAATCTCCTTCGTAGATATTTTGTACTTCTATATAATTTGAAATTGCAACCATAACATAATAGGGTGTTATCGGATATCGGTGTCTCCATCGGAATGTATTCTTACCTCTATAAGAGACAACATCTTGTAACAGACCGTTGGATGTTGCTGTTAATGGAATACTGTTTATAGTTGTATCGGGAATGGTTATATCGATATACACGGAATCGGGTTTATCCCCCGGTCCGTCTTTACAAGGCCACCAATAATAAGCTAAATACGGTGTTGATAAGTTTGCAATAACCGGTTCATCATTTCCATGTTCTCCATAGATCAACCCTTTATTGTAATATGGGCCTTCGGCAATGGGTGGAATTCCTCTATAAAATATTTTTATTTCGGCCGATTCATCTGCGTTATAGACTTTGTCCAGGGTAATATTAATGGAATCATTAGAAAATGAGAAACCGGTAGAGTTTCCAATGATGCTGTCTATGGAGAAAGAATGATGTAAATTGAGGGTGATGGATTGAACACTGTCTTCTGTTATTTCAAACCGGCATAATACACTTCCGCTTATATATGGTGAA
Organism: uncultured bacterium; assembly: GCA_964485935.1. Classification (GTDB taxonomy): domain Bacteria; phylum Hydrothermota; class UBA3072; order UBA3072; family UBA3072; genus JAFGHJ01. The sequence continues at coordinate 19,741 of CAZALG010000001.1, forward strand.
GAAATATTGATTTCGACATCAAGATAATAAAAAAGAACATCAAAAAGGGAATCAATATTAAAAGATTCATAACGTTGAATATATTCTATCCAGTTTTGTTGTTCGATCTTATAATTATCCAATAAAATAGTAGAATTTTGAGCGGCGGATAGATTTATCCATGAAGTGTTTGCAATAAAGAGAAGCACCACAAACAGATTGAATTTTTGTTTTTTAAACATATTTTTACTCTTTAAATATATAAATTTTTTTGAAGATATCAAGATGAATTTGCCATCATTTGTCGCTATTTCACTAAAATCATTTTCTTTGTCTGGGAAAAATCATTTGCTTCGATTTTATAGAAATAAATCCCGCCCGCGAGACTCCCGGCATTAAAATCAACCGAATGATAGCCGGCTTCCTTCCTCTCATCTACAAGAACGACAACTTTTTGACCGGATATATTATACAGATTTATACGAACTTGAGCCGCCTTTTTTAATCCATACTGAATATGAGAAACCGCATTAAACGGATTAGGATAATTTTGACTGAGAAAATAATTTGAAGGAATGTCGCTGGGTTCTTCCACCCCTGTTATTGGTTCTCTAATTTCTAAAGCGCTTAATTTCGCGTTGTCGGTTACACTGATAAAATCGATATTCAATTCTCCGTTGGTTATACTTACAGGCATGACAACGTCGTACGCTGTGTTTTTATCGGTACGGAACAGGAGGTCTAAATCCTGGATAACCTGTTCTCCTTCCATCTCAACATCAAATATACGACTTCCCGGATTATCCTGATATATTTCGGCAAATTTGAATACCACATCATAGGAGCCGTTCGCAAGAGGAATCGCTTAGCTAAAATCACCATAACGTTCACTCTGGTAAAGTGTATCATCTGCGGTACCGCCGATAGCAGTGGTTACAGAATAGGTAGAACCTCCGGAAAGCCATCCCGAAGATTCGTCATTCATATACTCTATACCGCTTGTGGAAGATAAATAAGTGTCGCCTCCGGCATTTAAGGCGTGAATTACCTCTCCGTTTCCACCACCACCAGTAGTAACGACTATTTCAGTGCCGGGGTCGGAAATATTTCCTGCGTTATATGAACGAACCCGGTAAGTGTAAGCTGTGGACTTTAATAGACCTGTTTCCAAATAAAATGTATCGGTTGTAGCGCCGACTGTTCGGAAAACTCCGTCTATATCTACATCCACATAATACCCGAGTACATCCTCTTCTACAGCATTCCAGGATAGAAGGATTTGACTGGAATTTAAAGCATTGCCCTCTAAATTTTCGGGCGGATCGGGGACACTCAGACCCGGTTTAGGATCTCCTTCTATCCGGATAGTAATGCCTGCAGAAGGTATTGTCCCTGACCAATCTATTTTCAGCTGAGCAAGGTCTCCGCTTCCCGTGCGCAGGTAGTCAGTGCTAACTCCATTTACTCTTACAAAATCTATCGCATCCAGTGAATCACTGTATAAATCCCAAACATAAATAGCCGAAACATCCACTTCTTCATCCGGCGTGAAAACGATTTCTTGATTTTGGTAAGATTCACCATAAGTGTTGTAACTCACAGTAGCGTAACCTCCAGGTGTAATTATAAGAGCATCCTGCAACTCGTGATTTAAAGAATCAAAGAGCATAGGTTCCAACCATAGCTCACCCGAATATTCGTTGCGATGATATCCCGCAATATTGTAGTAATTGCGCCATAGAACAGGAATACTTATATATTGATAATATCCGCTCGCGCTTGTTGCAATCCACGTCGGAGAGGGAACCTCCGAAGGAATGCCAAGCTCCTGATCAAATACACGATTTCTATCGAGATAGTTACGCTCATACATATCTTTCTGCAGAGCCCACCACATACTAAACCTGCCTGCTTGCAGGGAATACCCTCCCAGGTGTCCGACAAGATACGGCTGCCACTCCGAATAGGAACCGCCGGGCAATCCCATACCTCGATTCAAAGGGTCGTAATAATTGACGATTGTGTTATAAAGACCGTTTAATTTTTGTTTCTCCCAGAAGGGATCCATCTTTAGATAGTTAGCAATCCACGGACCACCGAGAACGCTTTCGCAGTAACTTCCCGTCGGATAGGTGTTATCCAGCCACCTGCTTTCAAAATTCATCGCAGCGGTATCTAAAGCAGCCTCGTAAAGACTATCTATATCTACTTCTCCCATAATTTCTGCTAAATAAGTCATAATTTGATATGCCACGACAGAAAGGCCCGTATTGTATGCCTGTGAGTTACCGCCCGCGTCATAGGTGCTCAGAGAATTTTCGAAAGTGTAGGGATAAGTAGAGCTGCCATACTCATTGACCTGGTCGAGAACGCGCTGTCCCGCGTTTTTTACATAATCCCAAAAATAGGAGAGTTTATCCTCATCGGCAGTGGCGATAAAGGCTTCATAAACGGAAATAATAAATCCGCAGTTCAAATCGACCCACTCATATATTGGTCTGTAATCGGCATGTTCCGTATCGTCCCAATCCACATAATTGAAATTTGTTCCTAAATCGTGATGGATTTGACCGGTATAGTTATCGACATGCTGAGTTCGAGCCCACCATTTCAACTCCTGCCAGGCGAGCTCCGGGTTAATCATCGTATAAATTTGCCTTGCATGCCACATCTGGTCCATGGTACCCTCCGGACTCCACATGCCTTCAGTGTGGCAGTAACGGCCGTCCTGAAAATATACACTGTTATTGACGAGATTTACCGTAGAGTTAAGAGTCTGATCGACGAGCCACTCCGGAAGATTGGAACTCCGCATACGATTTACCAGTTCATCCGATTTATCTTGGAAAGCATCAAAATTACTGAGGGCTGAAACAGATACCTCTTTAGCATTATTCCATATATTGGTATATTGATAATGGTCCAGTTCGTCCACTTGATACCATGACAAAACAAAACGCATTCTTCTTGTTTCACCTGAGGCTAAAGAAATTCTTAAAGCAAGGCGGTTTGTCGTACCGGAAAGACTATTGTCGCATAGCCCGTCGGTAAAAAAACCGCTGTCATTTCCATAGCTCAAATCACCGGTGCCATCAGGAAAGTCACCGATAAGACAGAGTTCAAGAGAATCACCATTTGCTACAAATCCAGTATCCGTAATAGCTGTTGGTGTAACAGGTGTACTAATTTGAAAAGCCAGAGCGCACTCGACCGCGCTGCTTTCTAAATTCTCAATCGTGAATTCAAACATCGCGCAGGGGTGACACATCATCGAAACGGAGTCGGGGTAATAGGGCATATAGGCTGTCAACTCCACTGCTACATCATTTAACTCGCCAAAATTCACCCAATGTAAAGGAAAAATAGCGTCATCATCCACCCGTCCGCTGTTCTGTAGGGCAGTTAATAAATCATCCGTTAATATTGAATCTACTCTTTGGGTGAATAATTGAAATTGCGTTTCAGATAAGGGATCATAATCTTCGTCTCGAGTGGGTGTGCGAAAATTCGCAGCAAATGTTCCACTGCTTGCAGCGTACTTCACAGCTCCCGTACCGACGCCACCAAGAGGGAGTCCCGTAGTTCCGTCCGTTTTTCCAAATAAATAAACACAAAAAAGTAAAAGCAGGACAGAAATTCTTTTTAATACATTCATATCTATTCCCCGATTATCTTAATCAATACCCTTTTTTTTCTTCGTCCGTCGAATTCACCGTAAAATATCTGTTCCCAGGGTCCGAAGTCTAACTGACCATCGGTAACTGCCACGACAACCTCTCTACCCATAAGCTGCCGCTTAATATGAGCATCCGCGTTATCTTCGTAAGTATTATGTTTGTAGCGCGGTGGGTCATAGGGAACTTTTTCTTCAAGCCATTTCTTGTAATCCTCGTGCAACCCGGACTCATCATCGTTTATAAAAACACTTGCGGTAATATGCATGGCATTAACGAGACATAATCCTTCTTTTATTCCGCTTTCTTTTAGAGCTTCATCTACCTGAAGTGTAATATTTATAAGATCTACTCTGTTGGGTGTATTGAACCATAATTCTTTTTTATAGCTTTTCATCTTTTTCCTCCTCGGCAGCTGATTTATGAGTATTCTTTTTTTAGCATTAAGTATAGTCCTATCGTGAGAAAAAGTATATCCGGAATTAAAATCGAGAGTGAAGGCGGTAGATTTCCCTTTATTCCGAGTTCTTTAAATAGTTGAATGATACCCCAGAAGGTAAACGCGGAAAGAGTGCCAAGTCCGAATCCGAAGAGTAGACCTCTTCTTTTGACTTCAAGGGCAAGAGGACAACCAAAAAGAAGAATGATGGCACTTACAAAAGGATATGAAATTCTCTCGAGTAATTCGATCTTTTCAGAGTTGGACTTCTGTCCGCTTCTGTCCAGTTTCTTAATATAACGTAAAAGCTCCGAAAAAGGAAGATTTATAGGGTTGTATTTGCTCCTAACTAATTCACCGGGAGACGTTTTGAAATCCTCGATTATTTTTTCACTTTTGGATTCCAGCAATACAAGATCATCGACGAAATTTCTAATATAGACTTTAGAAAAAACCCAGCTTGAATCTTTCCACTCGCCTTTCTCCGCATCAACTCTGGAGACCAATTTTCCGTCTCTGTATTCCAAAATATATACTTCGTGAATTGTATTGTCGTTGAGCCTATTTATGCCTACAATTTTCCCTTCATCTGTTATGTAGTTTATATTTCTGGCGTAGCTTCTTGTAAAATCTTCCATTTTATCTATCTCTTTTCTTTTGAACTCGGTAAGTAGTTCTTTTGACCTTGGAATTAAAGAAAGATTAAAGGCTAAAACAACCAGTGAAACCAGAAAACCATAGAGAAAAATCGGTTTGTATATTCTAAGAGGCGGCACACCGAGCCCTCTGAGAGCCAATACTTCATTGTGTTTCGTTATTAATCCGAGAGAAAAATAAAGTCCCATTAAAGTGGCAAGAGGCATTAAAAGAACAACGATTTTGGGCGAAAACAGGAGATAATATTTTAAAATAGTAAAAAATGATGCTTTTCTGTCCACGAAGTATCCGATATTTTCGAATAAATTTGTGATTATATAAATAAAAAGAAAGCCTACTAACGAAAGGGCTAAAGCTAAAATAAACTTTTTAATTATATAATTATCTAAGGTTCTATTTTTCATAGACTATTTTATAAAAAAGATATATGCCTGCAATTCCTATAACAATATTTGGAAGCCACATCGCAAGAGAAGGATAAAGAGAACCTCTTTCACATAATTCTTCTCCTCCGACCAACAATATATAGTAAAGAATAAACATGAAGAAACTCAAAGTTATCCCATTCCCAAGCCCACCCTTTTTCGTTTGTATTCCGAGAGGAGCACCTATAAGGACAAAAACCAAACAAGCAAAAGGTATGGAGAATTTTTTCTGTGCTTCCAGAAGATAACGCCATTTTCTTCTTTTCACATTCGCTCTTCTGGCATTTTCCAAAAGTTGTTTTAAATTCATTTCCCTGTAACTTCTAGTGACCGTCCTTGCCTTTTTCTCTCCCAGGGGTACGGAAATTATATAATTATTAAAATTCATTATTCTGTATTCCTCAGGATTTCTCTGGTCGAAAATATGGGTTTCCCCATTGTAGAGTGAAAAAGTTAGGCTGTCGCCTAAAACTTCCATCTTTCCCTCGTCGGCATATATTATTCTTGTGGATTCTCCGGGTAAATCTTCCTTTAGCATAACCTTTGTTAGTTTTGACTTTGAATGGTCTATATTTTTTATCCATAGGGTATAACCGTTACTGATTTCATTAAACTTTTCAGGAAGTAGGTGCAGGGTAGGTCTTGCTCTCGAGATTTCCAGGTAGAGTTTTTTTAGTTTGAAGTTAGCTTCGGGTAACAAGTAAATGTTAAAAAATATCATTCCGATTGTCACTCCAGAAGCCGCCAGAAAAAATCCTTTGGTTAAACCCAAAGGGTTGATTCCGAGAGAGCGTATTGCGAGAATTTCAAAATCCCCACTCATTCTCCCATAAGTGGCAATAGTGGAAACCAGTACTCCCATAGGCACAGTTAGAGCTATTATAAAAGGTAAACTATATACAAAAACCGCGATGACAGATATTGGCGGTACATTTTTACCTATAAGAAAATCGAACAACTGGAAAGCTCTGTCCATTAGGAGAATAAAACTAAAAAGTGAAAATCCCGCGAGAAATGGGATAGCCGCCTGCTTCAATAAATACTTGCTCAGGAGAGAAATTTTACATCTTCTTGAAGGGGAAGAAAAGTCTTTCATATTCATTTTGCGCAAAGCGGTCTGTCATTCCCGCTATGTAGTCACAAATTACTCTTTCTTTACCAAATTCCGGTATTGTTTTATGAAATTGAGGGGGAAGCTGATTTGTTTCCTTTAGATAAATCGAGAAGAGTGCCTCTATTATTCTTTTGGATTTTTCCTGCATTTTTATAACCTTGTAGTGCTGGTACAAATTTTCCATTAAAAAATTTTTTAATTCACGATTTAGTTTTTCTAATTTATCGGAGAATTTAACAAGAGGGGGGTTGGCGTAAACATCCTTCAAGGTTTTTATGTTGTTCTCTTTTATATTATTTAGTGATGTTTCGATTATATCTATTACTTCGATTTTAATAAAATTCCTTATTGCCATGTATATTCTTTCCTGCTTGTCGAGTTTTGGGTCTGTTTTCTTGTAAATATCACTCCAGAGGGTGACTTTTTTTAACTGTTCCAGATTTATATAGTTAGATTTTAGTCCGTCGTCAAGGTCATGGGCATTGTATGCAATTTCATCAGCAACATTTCCTATCTGACCCTCAAGAGAAGCAGAAGAGCTTACATCAAATTCATTTTTTATCGGATTAGGAGAATCGTAATCGGTTTCGTGTTTTATTATTCCTTCTCTTGTCTCGTAACAGAGATTCAAGCCCCTGAATTTACTATACCTGTGTTCAAGAACATCTACTACCCGCAAGCCCTGAACATTATGCTCGAATCCGCCGTGATTTTTCATGAGTTCGTTTAATTGGGCTTCCCCGGCATGTCCAAAGGGAGTGTGTCCTATGTCATGTGCCAGACTTATTGCTTCAGTAAGGGACTCATTTAACCCCAGCGCTTTTGCGATAGTTCTCGCGATTTGTTGGACCTCAAGTGCATGGGTCAGCCTCGTCCTGTAGTAATCTCCTTCGTGATTCACAAACACCTGTGTTTTATATTCTAAACGCCTGAAAGCAGTAGAATGAATGATTCTGTCTCTATCCCGCATAAAATGAGTACGGTATTCTGGCGGAGGTTCTTTGTATACTCTCCCTTTGCTTTTTCCGGAAAAGACCGCGTAAGGCGCAAGAGTTTTTTCTTCAACTTCTTCAAGATGTTTTCTTAATTTTTTCATATAAAGAAAAATTTGTTAAGATTTCGGGGCCTTCTTCGGATATTAGTATTGTATGTTCAAAATGCGCTGAGGGTTTCCCGTCAAAGGTAACCACTGTCCAGTTATCTTTAAGGATTCTGACTTGATGACTTCCCATGTTTATCATCGGCTCAATCGCGATTGTCATACCATTTTTTAGTCTGGGTCCAACTCCTTTATTACCAAAGTTCGGTACAGCCGGATCTTCATGCAATTTTTTTCCGACTCCGTGACCCACAAAATCTCTCACCACATTATATCCGGCATCTTCAGCTGTTTTTTGTATAGTATTCGATATGTCCCCTACTCTATTGTTTTTTGTCATTTTTCCTATTGCGTTATAAAGCGCCGTTTTTGTAACGCTTATTAGTTTTTCCGCTTCCCCTTTTAATTCACCAATACCGAACGTGTAGGCTGCATCACTGAAAAACCCATTGTATTTTACCCCCACGTCAACACCCACAATATCTCCTTCCTCGATTATCCTTTCGTCGGGAATACCGTGAATTACAACTTCGTTAATAGATATGCAGGAAGAAGCCGGGAATCCTCTGTAACCTTTAAATGCAGGGGTTGCTTTGTTTCTCGTAATGAATTCTTCGATTTCTTTATCCAGGTCTTTTGTTTTCATGCCTTCCCGGATAATATCGTTTATGTGTTCGAAAGTAAGGCTAAGTATTTTGGAAGCTTCTTTGATACCTTTGATTTCTTTACCGCTTTTGATGATTATCATACAGGGATAATAAATAGCTGTTTACTTTCTGTCAAGGTAACTTTACTTATTATTTTTACTCTCTTGATTTTTTTTTGAAAACCTGTATCATTATTGTATGAATTTTCTTAGCTTTGTGCCAATCGCAGGTGTAGTTTCGGGATTAATTGCTTTATTGCTCTTTTTCCTCTTGATAAAAAGACTAAGAAACAGGAGAAAGAAACTATTTGTATGCTTTATTCACTTTCTTATTGTGATTATTTTTGCCCTTATATCCACCATTTTTATGCTTTTGTACGCGGGTTTAAAAGGTTATGAACATTTTACCTATAACAAACCTATTCTTTCTGTCGAGTGTTCCCTTAAGCAAGATGATTCCTTTGTTCTTAAATTTATACCGTTAGACGGAAAAGAAAGTCAGGCAAGGTTCTATCGTGTTAAAGGACAGCAATTTGTTATTGAGGGACATATAATTAAATGGGAAAATTTTTTCGTGACGGTTGGTATGAAGCCCTTATACCAGGTTACGAGGTTGACCGGACGTTACGTTTCGATTAATGATGAGAAGGAAAAAGAACGCAGTGTTTATGAGATTGAGGAAGAAACCATGCTGTGGAGATGGTTGATGCAGTATGGAGAAAAAATACCCGGTATCGATGCGGTTCAAGGTATTTCTTCGTTTAAAGACGCCGTAGAGAATAAAAAACTCACAGTTTATATTACTCATAACGCATTCGTTATTAAAGAATAGTACAGTTGTTAGGGTGCAGTCATCATTTCTTAAAATAAAAGTAAAAGTTTAATCTGACTGTAAATTAAATATCAAAAATTAAAAATCAAAATTACATATTAAAATGTAAATATATTTTTTGCCCAACAAAGGAAGTTAACTTTATATGCTTGGTTCGTTATTTTTTGTTTTTCTTATTTTTGAACTTTTATTTGTAATTTTCCATTTTGATATTTGATTTTTACATTTTGCCATTTAACCACCCCGTGTGCTGTCGGGCAAAATTGGTTTTTAGGTTTATAGTTGTAGTATCGTTTTTTCAGCCCTTGACTTTGAAATAAACAAAGTTATTCTTTTCGAAAAGGAGTGCAATTGAAAAAAAATCGATTTTGGCTGCCAGTTTTATTCATATTAATAGGAATTGCCATCATATTTTTTATCAAAGGAGGGCTTTCCAAACCGAAGGAAGTCTTCTCGGGGGATTTTTTTGAAGAAGGCGCCAATACCGAGTATTTAGGAATATATCTGAAAGGGCATAGAGTGGGTTATCTAGCGTCAAAAATTGACACTGTTGAAAATGGTTACAGAGTTTACTCTAACACGTACCTCAAGTTATCTCCCGTACCGGGTATGGAAAAGGAAGTCACCTACAGGGTTACTGCCAATACCGATCTATCATATGATCTAAAAAGCTTTGAGTTTTCAATGTTTTCGGACGATCATTTATTCGAGGCAGAAGGGGAAAGACATAACGGTAAACTTTTAATCAATATGAATGTAGCGGGTCAAAAAAGAAAGAAAGAATATGAGCTTAAATCCTCTTACATGCCAGCAACCATAGAAGGTTTGGTCAAAACCGGGAAAACTGGTCGTTTTGAGTTCTTTGACCCCACTCTGCAGTCGTTGTTTGAAATAGAGGTCGAGAATTTAGGGAAAGATACATTAGAAGGAAAACCTGTTAAAAAGTATAGCGTTATGCAATCGGGTATGCAGATGGTCTTCTGGGTTTCAGAGAAAGGCGAATTATTACGTTCCGAATCACCAATAGGCTTGGTCATGAAAAAAGAAGAAAGAATCGCAAAGGAAGATATCGAAACGGTGGGCTTTAAGTTGTATGATTCCTACGCAATCAGAGTAAAAAATGAGATAAAAAACCCCCGCGGTATATCTATTCTGAAAATACGCCTGGATTCTGTTGACCTTACCGGGCTCCGGATAGAAGACGACAGGCAAAAACTTAATGGTAATGTTCTTACAATTAGCAGAATTGAACCCGGGCAGAAAGATAAGATTCCGAAAGATATAGAGGAATTTTTACAAGCCACTGCTTTTATCCCCTCGGATGATGAGAGAATTAAAGAAATAGCGGAGGAGATTACAGAAGGAAAAGAAGGAATTGAAGCTGTCCGGAATATTATCTCCTATGTTGACAAAAAATTGACGGATAAACCCACGTTTTCCATTCCGAACGCTCTCGATGCATTAGAGTCCGGAGAGGGAGATTGTAATGAACACTCGGCTCTTGCGGTCGCACTCCTACGGGCTGTTGGAATTCCCTCTAGGGTTGAAGTAGGACTTGTTTATGTGGGCGGGGCTTTCTATTATCATGCCTGGGTAGGAGTCTATCTGGGCGGAAAATGGATCTCTGCCGACCCTACTTTTGGCCAGGTAATAGCCGACCCCACTCATGTAAAATTAGAGTATGGAGGTTTTGAGAACCAGGCTAAACTCTATAGAGTCATAAACAAACTTCAGATTTCTGTTCTGGATTATGATTGAACTTAAAAATCTTTCCAAGAGTTTCGGAGAAACAAAAGCTGTAAATCACTTAAACTTATTGATCCCTCCAGGTGAGTTATTTACATTTTTGGGACCAAATGGCGCAGGTAAGACCACAACTGTTAAAATGATTACAGGACTTATATTACCCACTGAAGGAGAGATTTTTATAAAAGGAATAGATCTTCTAAAAGAACCTGAGCGAGCCAAAAGCGTAATCGCTTACATTCCCGATGAACCTTTTCTTTACCCTGAGTTAACCGGAAGAGAGTTTATATTTTTTGTATCCAGACTTTACGAATTAGAAAAGAAAACTATTGAAAAAAGGATGGAAAGGTTGTTCGCGGAATTCGGAGTAGAAAAATGGATTGATTCCCCATCCTCCGAATATTCACACGGTATGAGACAAAAGGTTATATTTATACAGGCCTTAATTCATAATCCTGACGTTATCGTTATCGATGAACCCATGGTAGGATTGGACCCTGTTTCCGCAAGAACGGTGAAAAAACTATTAAAGGAAAGAGTTTCTACTGGTGCTTCTGTTTTTATGTCAACACATTCTCTCCCGCTTGCAGAAGAAATATCGGACAGAGTCGGAGTAATCGACAATGGTATTTTAACACAAACAGGAAAAGTATCAGAGCTTAAAAAAAGTAGTGGGAAAACTTATTCGTCTTTAGAAGAAGTTTATTTCAAACTTACAGAGGAGGAAAAAAGTGTCGTGTAGAGTAGGTGTTTTAGTCTCCGGGAGAGGTTCTAATCTTCAATCTATTATAGATAAGTGTCAATCCGGAGAAATAGACGCGGAAGTAGCTGTTGTTCTCTCGGATAATAAGGAAGCTTACTCACTCGAGAGGGCAAAAAAAGCAGGAATAGAAGCATATTATATCGATCCTGAAGTGACAAAACCTGTACTAATAGGTAAGGCCGAAGATAATTATATCGACGCTTTAAATAAGCACAAAGTCGACCTTGTCTGTCTGGCTGGATTTATGAGAATAGTAAAGGAAAAGCTAATATCACAGTTTAAATGGAAAATGATGAATATTCACCCTGCTCTTCTGCCGTCTTTTAAGGGTCTCCATGCTCAGAAACAAGCTTTGGATTATGGGGTGCGTTTTGCGGGCGCTACCGTTCATTTTGTTACCGGAGATGTAGACGGAGGTCCCACAATTCTGCAGGCGGTAGTTCCTGTTTATCAGGATGACACAGAAGAAACTCTCTCTAAGAGAATTTTAAAAGAAGAGCACAGGATTTATCCTGAAGCTATAGATCTTTTTTCAAAGAATAGATTAAAAATTAAAGAAGGAAAAGTATTTATTGAGGGAACTAATGGAGAATAAAATAAAAATTGGTTTAGTGGGAGCCGGTGCAGTCGCACAAATCGGCTATTTGCCTGTAATCGCGGAAAGGAAAGACCTCGTTCTCGAAGCAGTCTCCGAATCAAACAGAGAAAAAGTAGAAATTCTTTCGAGAATGTATAAAATAAATAAGATATTTGTGGATTACGAAAAAATGCTGCAGGATTCGGAAATTGACGCGGTAATTATAGCTACACCTAATTATCTGCATACCCCCATGGCTATTTCTGCTATTGAGTATGGGAAAAATGTCCTTTGTGAGATGCCGCTTGGGCTCGACGCAAAGGAGGTGAAACGACTGGGGGAAGTTATCGATTCCTCCAAGCTGGTTTTAATGCCTGCTTTCAACGGAAGATTTAGACCTGATGTTGAAATATTAAAAGGGCTTGTTTTCGGTGGAGAATTAGGCAAACTTGCCTTTGCTAAGGCGGGGTGGCTTAAATCCCTGCACGAAGTACATTTTGATGGATGGAGAAGAGATCCTTTGAAATCGGGAGGGGGAACTATAATGACTTTAGGAGTTCAGATTCTTGGTTATGTTACTTATCTTTTCGGTTCTGATGTCTCTTCGGTTATTGCCGGGTTTCATACCACTGATAAAATTGAAGATTCCGGAATAATATTTCTGCGTTATAGAGATGGAAAATATCTTTTGCTCGAAGTAGGTTGGACGCTCCTTTTTGAGAAGGATTTCACTTATTTTAACCTTTACGGAAGTGATGGTGTGGGTCTTTTGAATCCCCTTAAGATAAAAAAGCTGGAGGATAACAAAGTTAAGGATATTACTCCGATTAATATTCCCAAACATCCGGTGAAAGCTTCTTATCATGGTCTCATAGATTATTTTGTAAATGCTATACGAGAAAAGCATTTAGAGGAAAATACCTGGAAAGATGCTTATAATATTGCTAAAATTATCGATGCTGCTTACAGATCTGCGGAGGAGAAGAAAGAAATTCATCTGGACTGAGTTTCTTTTCTGTCATGTTTAAATTTTACGACCGGTTTAAGAAAATCCCTGGTATTTATGCACTGCCTATCTTGGGCGGATTCTGTTTGACTCTTTCGTTTGCTCCTTTTAATCTTTCTATTCTTGCCTGGTTTGCTTTTATTCCTCTATTTTATTCTCTCCGAGACGGAAAATATCCTTTCCTGAAGGGTTTTATTATGGGGCTTGCTTTTTTCTCTACGCTTCTTTACTGGGTTGCCTTCTCGGATGTGGTAGAGGGCACAATTGTTCCGCTTGTAGTGTTCGGGTCTTTTCTTTTAGTGGTATATCTTTCTTTATTCTTCGGTTTCTCGGGTATTTTATATGATAAATTAAATAAAAAGGGACATGTCTATTTTTTCCCGATTGTTTTTGCAGGGCTCGAATTCTTGCGAAGCCTTTCTTCTGTTTGGGGCTTTACCTGGGGTTCAATTGGATTTTCTCAGAGCAATTTACTTCATTTGGTTCAGTTTGCCTCTATCGGCGGCGTGCCTCTTGTCTCGCTGTGGGTCCTTTCTTTAAACATCGTCATATATTTATTTTTTAAAAATTTAGATGCGGAAATAAAAAAGAAAATGATTTACTTTTTTTCTTTTCTTTTTTTACTGGTCATCCCTTTTATATATTCAGAAATTATACTTCATAGAGAAATTTCACCAATTGAACACAAAACCGTAGGAGTGGTACAACCAAATATTTCACCGTCAGATAAAAGAAAGAATGATTTTGAGCGACTGCTCAGTATAAAAAGAACTATTGAAGAAAGCCCGGGTGCCGATTTATATGTGTTACCGGAAACAGCATCACCTTTTTCGCTTACCCACAATAACGGGGTAAGGCTTTTTTTCGTGAACCTTGCGAAAGAAATGAACGCACCTATTATTACTGGCATGGTTGATTATGAAAGAGAAAAAGAAGAAATTGCATATTATAATTCGTCAGCCGTAGTCGATTCATCCGGCATCAAGGGTACTTATAGAAAAATTTTTCTCCTCCCTTTTGTGGAGAGACTCCCTTTCGATGACGTTATCCCTAAACTAAAAGAGGTAGATTTGGGCCAGGGGCAATTTACTCCGGGGGCTAACTTTACTGTTTTTGAGATTGATAGTTTCAATTTTTCTGTTTATATTTGCTACGAAGCAATTTTCCCTCAGCTTCTAAGAAAGTTTGTAAATAGTGGGGCTGAAATTCTTGTGAATATAACAGAGGATGGTTGGTTCGGCAGAACTAACGGACCTTACCAGCATGCCCAAATGGCTGCTTTCCAATCGATAATCTTCAGGAGGGCTATTGTAAGATCGGCGAATACTGGTGTTTCATTCGTCAGCGATCCCTATGGTAGGATTATAAAGAAAACTCAGATTTTCGAGGAAGATTGTATTACTTGTAAAGTTCCTCTCTTGGAATGTAAAACTATTTATGCGAGAATAGGTAATACTTTTGGATGGACTTTTTTGTTGTTTATTTTACTGCTTATTATATCGGAACCGGTAATAAGGAAAAATAAGGGAAGATGATAAAGAAACAAAATCTTGAGAGTCTTCTTAGAAAAATAAAACCTCTAAAAAAGATAAAGAAATACGCTGATAAAGCAAATAAAAAAGTCTATCTTGTCGGGGGAATGCTAAGAGATCTTCTGCTTGGTTTTGAAATATGCGATATAGATATTGCAATAAGTGGTAAGGGCCAAGATTTTGCCAAAGTTCTGGGTAAGTATTTCCGCTTGAAAAAGGGTCTAAATGAGTTTAGAGTAACCAGCGAAGATGTGGGTATCGACGTATTAGGCCTCGGTTCTGCAAAAATTTTGGAAGATCTTGGAAGAAGAGATTTCACAATAAATGCAATGGCCTATAACCTCCTTGATAAACGTTTTATAGATCCTTTTAATGGCGTTAAAGATCTTGAAAATGGCATCATCAGGACCATGGGTAGAAAAAATATTGTGGAAGATAGTTGTAGAATCCTACGGGGCCTGCGTTTTAGAGCATATCTTGGTTTTGAAATTGAGGAAAACACCGCAAATTTATTTAACGAGTATTCAGATAAGCTCCGCACGATTGCTCCGGAACGGATACATTTTGAGCTGACATCACTTTTTAATGCTGATAAGGCCCACCTTGCTGTGGTTCCCGAAATTTTTGATAAAATATTTCCCGGTTTCTTGAAAATGAAAGAAATTAAAGGAGGAAAAATTTCAGAGAATCTTTTAGAACATTCAATATTAACTCTTGAAAAAATGGATACTCTTTCTAAAGATTTCTCCGTCTTTGGTGCTCATAGAAAGAAGATAGAAACTTATTATTCAGAAAATAAGATGGGGCTAAAAATGGCTGCCCTTTTACATGATATAAAGAAGCCTGATGCGATGGAAGTAAATGGAGACGAGGTTCATTTTTACGGACATGATAAAATGGCTTCCGACTGGTTTAAAAAGATTGGTAAGGAGTTGAAGTTTTCTGCCGAGGAAAGAAATTATATTTCTAAGCTAACTCTACATCATATGTGGATTCACCTTCTTGCTGCACAGCAAGAAATAACGGAAAAAGCTAAAAGAAGATTGTGTTTCGAATTGGGTCCGAATATAATAGGATTAGCCTTACTTTCGAGTGCGGATCAGGCGGCAACAACCGGAACGATAGACCCACACTTAACAGAGGTGTGCAAGGAAATTATTGGTTATTATTTTTCAATGAAAGACGAAATGGAAGAACCTTTACTAATGGGTCGTGACCTTATTGAAAATTTTAATCTAAAGCCCGGGCCTCTTTTTGGTGAGATGTTAAGTAAAGTGCAAATGGCTTACGAAGAAGGTAAAATTAAAACAAAACAAGAAGCTCTTGAATTTGTCAAGAAGAATATAGAGGGGCTTGACATAAAAGAGTGATGAAATATCTTGAAATAAGGAAAGGAGGAACGAGCGAATGAAAAGTAGGTTTATTATAGCGATATTTGTTTTTGCTTTATTTGTTTTTATTGTTGGTTGCGAAAAGAGTGAATTTAACCCACCTGAAGATGGTATTGTAACTAAAACAATGGCTGAAAGATATGTCAGGGTTTCCATTGCTCTCACCGAACTCGCAGAAAGTGAGACAGTAAAACTTGCAGAGCTCAGAAAAAAGCATGGGATTTCTTCGGGTATGGCTGAACTTAACGATGAAGAGTACAAGAAAAAATACCCCGAGGTGGTAGCCGCGTGGGACTCCATCCTTGAAGATTGGAACAGAAAACAAGATTCGGCGCATAAGGAGCTTGGTATGTCAGAAAAGGAATGGGATTGGATAGCAGGGGCCATTATTATGCATAAAAATAAAGAGATTAGAAAATTTATTCAGGAAGAATTTGACAGAATAAAAGGAGAAAAAGACTCACTGCCGACGCAAACCACAGATAGTAACTGAATAAATACAAATCCTTTTTTATTATTAACTTATAAAATACCCACAAAGCAAGAAGACCGGAAAAGAAAGCCGCCAGGGCTCCGAGAATTAGGTTTGATAATTCTATATTAGTTCCCAAAATATCCGGTACATTAATTAAAAAAGCTCCAAAAAGAGCAGGTATTGCTAGAATAAACGAGAATTCGAATGCTTTCTTGCGAGTTACTCCGAGCAGTAGCGCTGTAGCGACTGTAAACCCAGAACGTGAAATCCCGGGAGTTACTGCTAAAGCTTGCGCTATGCCTATAATAAATGCCGTTTTTAAATCCAGCTCTTCTTTGTTTTCTTTTGGGTCCCTGCTTAAAAAAAGCATTACGCCTGTCAGAGAAAGTGTTACAGTTACGAGCAAGTAATTGTTAAATAATAGTTCTATTTCGTCTTTAAAGAGGAAACCTATAAGTGCTATTGGTATTGTCCCGACAATTATTAAATTTATTTTTCCCTTTGTTGCATAACCCAATATTTTTTTTCGGAAAAATATAATTATCGCTAAGAGAGTTGCAAAATGCAGTGTGACTTCCATTACAACGCCTTGACTTTGAAAATTAAGCCAGTGTTTTAAAATAACTAAATGTCCCGAACTGGATACGGGAAGAAATTCGGTTAAGCCCTGAACAATTCCTAAGATTAATTGTTTCATTAATACCTGCTGAGAATAAGTGATATAAAACCCGGCATAATTAAAATTTTCAGTATCCTTTGAGAGTTGCTGAACCAGGTAGGGTTAGTTTTTGCTCTTTTAATCATAATTAAAGCAGGTAATACAATCCCGGGAATGGCGCAAGCTGCGAAAAATTTACCAAATACGAATGAGTTAAAAAATATCCACAAAATCAGAATCCACAGTGTAAAGACAACCAATTGACGGGTACGTCGTATACCGAATACTACCGGGAAAGTACGAAGGCCTGCCTCTCTGTCTCCTATAAAATCTTCTCCGTCTTTTAATATTTCTCTTGGCAGGCTTAGTAGAAATATTAATGACGCAGGTAATATTGCATTTTCCATATTGAGAAAAACGCCTGAAGCCATAGCTCCGACTATAACAGTAAAGGAAAGCAATAAAGATACTATAATATTTCCGATTAAAGGGCACCTTTTTAGAAAAGGAGTATATATAATCAGTAGAAAGGTGGCTGCTAATCCAAGTTTTAATAAATTTAAGTCAACAAAGGTTAGTATACTATTACCCAGTATAAAAAGGGAAATAGAAATTAGTAAAGCCTGTTTTCTCGTCAACCTGCCTGAAGGTATCAACCTGTCCGGTCTGTTTATTTCGTCGGTTTTGACGTCGAAATAATCATTCATTAGGTTTCCGGCCATGGTTATCATTACAACTGACAAAGCGGCGAGATAAACATGAACTCCTATATAAGCTAGAGTGAGAAACCCTCCAAGAATTACAACCCCTCCTGCGAGTAACGCGTTAAGAACCCTCATTTTAAAACCCTCGACCAAATTTTAGGTTATTTGCATAAAAACATCTCATTCAATTTTACCTATAGTTTTCAAGGAATTTAAATATCAAAAATCAAAAAATAAAATGACATATTAAAATGCAAAATTATTCCGCCCCCTAGCCTCAAGAGCTAAAAACATATTCGTGCTATTTGTTGTTTTTTTTCCCATCTTTTAATTTTGCTTTGTATTTTTCCATTTTGATATTTGATCTTTACATTACTATGAGACTTTTGACCCTGCGGGAACATCTTCATCCGGGGTGATAATTGAAATTTTGTCGCCGTCACTCGCAGCAAGAAGCATACCTTCCGATTTGATTCCTCTTATTGTTGCGGGTTCCAGATTTGTTATAACCACTATTTTTTTATTCAGTAACTGTTCGGGGGTATATTGCTTTTTTACTCCAGCTACGAGTGTACGTCTCTCTCCTGTGTTAACGGTGAGTTTGTAGAGTTTGTCTGCGCCCTCTACATCTTCAACTTTTTCTATTACCCCCACTTTCAAACCCATCTGGGTAAAATCATCTATTGTGACATGAGCCATATTCAACCTCCTCAATTGTTTTTCTATATAATCGTCTTCAATTCTCTTGAAAAGCGGTTCGATTTTTCCTATTTTGTGACCAAAAGGCACTTCTAATTCTTTTAGTTGGTCCCATTCTTTTTCTTTAAGTTTCAACAATGAGAAAACTTTGTTTGCGCTGAAAGGTACGAAAAGTTTTCCAATTGTACCCAAGACATGGGTTAAGTGAGAACAGAGATAAATAGTAGTAGCCATCCTCTCCAAATCTTTTTTTCTGCTTTCCCAGGGTTTCATTTGATCGTAATACCTGTTCCCCGTTGTGCTGATTTTCATCCACAATCTTATAGCTTGTCTGAAATTAAATGTTGAAAGAGAATCGTCTATTTTGTCTATAATGGAGTTGACTTCTGATAGCATTTCCTTATCTTCTTCTGACAAATTCTGTGGTTTGGGAATCATACTTTCATTATATTTGTCAATAAATTTTAGCGTCCTATTTACGAAATTCCCGAAATTGTTTATAAGTTCCTGGTTATTTCGTTCTTGGAATTCTTTCCACTTAAATTCCGAATCCCTTGTTTCAGGCATTATACTGCATAAATAGTATCTAAGAAAATCAGGTTCAAAATTTTCCAGGTATTCATGCAGCCAGATAGCCCAATTTCTGCTCGTGGAAATTTGCCTTCCTTCGAGATTCAAATATTCATTTGCCGGTATTTCATCCGGCAGAGTGAATTCTTCTGTACCCATGATGATGGCAGGCCATATTATACCGTGAAATACGATATTGTCCTTTCCTATAAAGTGTATCAAAGTTGTATCCGGATCCTGCCAATAGTCTTTCCATCTGTCTGGTTGCCCTATTTTTTCTGCCCATTCAATTGTCGAGGAAATGTATCCGAGAGGTGCATCAAACCAGACATAAAGGACTTTATTTTCCGGAGCATCATCGAGAGGGACAGGTATTCCCCACCCCAGATCTCTCGTGATTGGTCGGGGGCGTAACCCTTCTTTCAGCCAGCCCTTAAGATAACTTTTTACCGTTTTTCTCCATTTCTTCTTTTCTATCCACTTTTCTAATTTGCCTTGAAATTTATCGAGCAGAAGGTACCAGTGTTTGGTTTCCTTCTTTATCGGTTTGGCTCCGCATAATTTACACCTGGGATTTTTTAACTGATCTGCTTCTATCCAACTTCCACATGAATCACAGGAATCCCCTCTTGCTTCTTCGAAATCACAGTATGGACAAGTTCCTTCCACGTATCGATCGGGAAGGAATTTTTTGCAATTTTCACAGTAGAATTCCTTACTTGTTTTTGCTTCTATGTAACCTTTTTCGTATAATTCGAGGAAAACTCGTTGTGATAAATCATGATGTATTTTTCTTGAAGTTCCCGAAAAATTATCAAATTCAACCCCTAATTTTTCTAGAGCCTCATTTATAATTTTATGGTAACGTTCTACCAGATCCTTGGGTGAAATTCCTTCTTTTTCAGCAGAGATAGTTATTGGAACACCGTTTTCGTCGGTACCACAAATGTAAATTACATCTTTATTTTTTTTTCTTAAGAAACGGGTATATATATCGGCTGGAAGATATACACCGGCAAGGTGCCCGATATGTATTGGACCATTTGCGTAAGGCAGGGCACCTGTTACTATTATTTTCCTTTTTTCTTTACTCTGATCCAAGTATCACCCTTTCTTTTGATTTCTTCAACGTAAATTTCTTCCTGAGTTTCGTCTGGATTCGAAACGGTTATAATACCTGTTAACATATTTCTATGAAGAACCTGGCTGCTTCCTTTCTCGGTTTTGATTACATCATCTCTTTCGGGAAATTTAAGACTAATCTTATCGTAAAAATCATGTTCAAACTGCAAGCAGCAGAGCAGCCTTCCACATAGTCCGGAAATTTTTGAGGGACTAATATATATATCCTGACTTCTTGCAGTTTCGAGCTTTACTCTTGGTTTTTCTGATAAGAAAGTATTGCAGCAAAGCGGATTTCCGCACAATCCTAATCCTCCCATAAAACCAGCATAATCCCTGACCCCTATATGCCGTAGTTCTATTATACAATTAAACTGCTTCTTTAAATCCTTTACAAGAGCTCTGAAGTCTATTCTTTTATCGGCAAGGAAGTAAAATTTATACCTTTTGCCATTCCATTCTTTATCTACTCCGACTACTTTCATGGCAAGCTTATGCTGTTTTATTCTTTTTTTACAGAAAACAAGGGCTTCCCCTTCATCCTTTTTTATTTCCTTTAATTTTTCTTTTTCGTCACCATAAATTAGATGTAATACTTTACCTTCCGGTTGTATTTTAGAATGTATTTGATTTCCCGCTTTGCCCGCAAATCGTTCCTTTTTAATTTCACAGAGTATATCCTCTCCGTTTTTGAGTGTAAACTCGGATTCCATTGGATATTTTACGCCGTGGAATTTCACAAAGTATAACATTAGATCTTTAAAAGAAGATAAAAGATTATTTTTTCCACACCAATATTTGAGTAATTATACCTGTAGGCGTTTTTCAAGGATTCAAAAGCGTTCCACGCTTTACTAAAGGTAATTTCTTTATTTTTATATTTGTCTTCTATCTTTTTCTGTAAATACTGTAATATAAATTCTACTTTCCAATCTTTTTTCAGTTCTTCGGACCAGTTTTTTAGGCGTAATTTTGCTGGAAGGAAAAAAAACATTTCTTCTATTCTTTCCTCCAATTTCTTTTGGGAATTCAGAAATTGAGTTTCTTCTATCCCTCTTCCAAAACGGCTAATAGTTTCGTCCTTCAATATTTCCTTCTGGAGCGAAATTGAGAGAGGGCTAAATCTTACATTCTGGCTTCTAGATGTTATTGTTTTAGGTAAAAAGTGTTTTTCCGTTGTTATCAGGATAAAGATTACGTTCGAAGGCGGTTCTTCAAGAATTTTTAAAAAAGCATTAAAACCTTCTTGTGTTATTCTATCAGCATGGGCTATTATTACAATTTTCCATTTGTTTTCCATAGGAGTAACATATGTGTAATCCTGTAATTTTCTTACAGTATCGATGGAGATACTACCTTTTTTACCTCTGAGTTTAAAATATTCTTTATTTCTTCTCATATTCAGTATTTCATTGCTTTCGTATTCTTCAAATTCCGGAAAGATAATTGCGAGGTCCGGATGAGTTCCTTTAAACGTTTTATTTTTATCTTTGAGTATTTCGGACGAGAAATGTAATGCCATGGATAACTTTCCCACCCCAGGTGGTCCGTAAAACAAAAACGTGGAAGGAAGTTTCCCTGTTTTTAGTATCGAGAATAAGATTTTCTTCGGAATTTTTTGCCCTTTTATTTCTTCCATATGTTTACAATTTTAAATAATTAAAAGGATTAACCGCTTTACCGTTTTTTCTTATTTCAAAGTGAAGAGTTGGTTTTTTTACTGATCCAGTTTGCCCTACTTTACCGATAACATCTCCCGCTTCAACCTCTGTTCCATTGTCTACTGTAGCGGAAGCAAGATGGCTATACAGAGTTATCAACCCATCTCCGTGTTGTATTAAAATCAATTTCCCATAACCGAGAAAATTATCACTATATACTACTTTACCTGGTGCTACTGCCTCTACATTAGTACCCAAGGGTACCTCAATATCTATTCCCCTATTGATTGTTTCTGTACCATACTTTTCTTCTCTTTTTTTACCAAAATATCCTGTTACCATTCCATCTACCGGCAATTTTACTATTTTTTCGGCAAAGTATTTGCTACCCGGAGCCTTTTCTTGTCTTGAAAGACTTCTTATTAACTTTTCCAAATCTTCCATCGCTTTTTCCATTTCTTTGGACATTGCTACGGCTTTTTTGCTTTCACCCTCAATTTCATCTAAATACTCATTTTTTTCTTTCTTTGTTTTTGCTAAAGCGATCTCTTGATCCTTTACCTCATATAATATTTCATCCAGAATTTCAGCTTTCCTTTCAATTCTTTCACTTTGCAACTTAAGGCGTTCTTCTAACCGCTCTATTTCATCAAGTACCCTTTTATCTTGATCCGCAATTATTGTAAGAAATTTTACCCTCTTTAGTGCGTCAGAAAAAGAATAAGATAGGAGTATGACTTCTATAGGGTGCAGCGGCCCGTGTATATATATCTCTTTAATTCTTTTACCTAATATCTCTCTCTTTTCTTGAAGTCTGTAATGAATTTCATTCATAAGAAGTTCAATGTTCTTTTTTTCTTCATTTGTAATTTCTTTTTTTCTTTTGAGCACATTAATGAGTTCTGTGTTTAAGCTTATTTCTTTATCCAGTTCCTGGATATTTCTTAAAATGTCGGTTTTTTCAAATTTTAACTCCGCTATTTTTTCTTGCTGTTCCTTTAATTGAGCCCTAAGAATTCGGAGTCTTTCTTCCGGAGATTTCACCTCGGCAGAAATGAGGGTTATTAATAGTAAAAAGCAGATCACCAGTTTACCCCAGTAGTTTGTTATTGGTTTTTAGTGAATCTTCCGGAATTTTGCTCTTTTCTGTAAAAAACAATGATATTCTTTTTTTGAAGACCAAAAAGATGCCGAGAAGAGTAATTATAAAACTTTTTCTATTCATAATAACCTAACCTTTTTACTTCTTGCTTTTCTTTTCTCCAATTCTTCTTGACTGCTACCCAGGTGTTCATGTACACCGGCCTTCCCAGAAATTCTTCGATGCTCTTACGTGCTTCGCTTACCACTTTTTTTAATTTTTTCCCACCTTTTCCTATTATAATACCTTTTTGAGATTCTTTTTCAACGAAAATTTTTATATCTATCTTGCTGTCTTCCATATTTTCTACTTTAACTGCTACACAATATGGTATTTCCTGCGAATACTCGGAAAGGACTCTTTCTCTTACGAATTCTTCGATGAAGAAACGCTCAGGTCGGTCAGATAAGTAATCTTCAGGATATAGCGGTTCCCCTTCGGGCAAATATTCAAGAAGTGAAGGTATTATTTTATCCACGTTGTCACCTCTTAAGGCGGATATAGTAAAAACCTGGGCAAAAGATTGTGAATCTATATTTTCCATTATTTTATTTAGATCTTTTTCGGAAATTAAATCTATCTTATTTATAATCATAAAAGTCGGTTTATCCATTTTAGCAGGTAGATCCGTTATTATCGAGCTTTCTATATGGTCAATCATCAACATTATGGCATCAGAATCATTTATGGCTGCTTTAATCTGCTGCTGCATCGCATTTTCCATTTCATTTCCCGGCTTAAATTGTCCAGGAGTATCCATAAAAATAATTTGATTGCCTCCTTCGGTCCATATCCCCAAGATTTTGTTTCTTGTCGTTTGAGGCTTTTCGTTGATGATAGAAATTTTGCTGCCTATAAGGCGGTTAAGTAAAGTAGATTTACCTACATTTGGTTTCCCAATTATTGAAACATATCCTGCTTTCATATACGCAAATATATCCCCATCACTTATAAAGTCAAGGGAAAGCGAAAACTCGGTTTAATGAGGGTATGAGCCCCATCCCAACTCCAAAAAAAGATTAAACAACAAATCACACAAATAGCACAAATATGTTTTTAGTTTTTAAGGTGAGAGGTGGTATGATTTTACATTTTACTCTGTCATTTTGCTTTTTAAATTTTGATATTTAATTTAAATTCTGGCACTATTTTTAGGATTTTTTCTTTCACTAAACCCCAAATTTCAGATATCAGAATATAAGATATTTGTATTATTTTGCCTTTATAACTGTTATATTCTTGGATGTCCAGGCTACAATTTCTCTTCCTTTATGTAAAATTGCAAATATTTTTACATTTATCTGATCTACTCCTTCAGGAAGTCTATTTGCCTGAAATTCACGATTTAGAATAATTTTGCCGGCGGCAGGTGGAACAACTTTCCATGTTACCCTGTAGTCGTCAGGTTCCTTATTTAATATTAAAGGTATTTTAAAACCCTCTATTACTTGTTGCGCTGGAAAAGCTAAGTCGATATATCCCGGAGTTAATGCACTCCCTGAGTCTCCTGCATGTTGAATATTATCCTCTGAAAAACGGTCTTCACCTATAATGATAAATGCTCTTGCCGGTTTAACATTTATATCTACGCCTGGCTCAGCTATCAAAACTCCTGCCCCGAGTCTTCTGGGTATAAAAATCCCTTTATTATCAATAGTGCCGATATCCTCCGGGATCACCCTCCATCTTAAAGCTATTTTCTGTTCGCCCATTACCCTAAATTGAAATTCCTTATTGAGATCTAAGGTGATAAAGTGTTTGAAAGAAGGCGTTATTTCTAAAGGTTGTATTTTTTCTGAAGTTATGTAAACGTCTGCGGAAACAACTCCTTTCCCAAATCTTTGCGGTAAAATAGCAATTACCCTTCCTTTCGATGGAATCTCTCCGGCGATAAAAGTTCCGTCATTTCTGACTCGTCCACACCTCTCAGGTATAACTTTCCAGCTAACGGGAATATTTACGTTGCCGAAACCTTCTGCATTTACTTTAAAATGTACTCTTTCGCCCGTTTTAAGAGTTACGGACTCCGGAATTATGCGCAAACCCACTTCTCCGCTTACCACCACAATAGCGCGTCCTTCACTTCCGTTTTTCTCGGCTACAATAACTGCTTTACCCGGAATTTTGGCTGTAAATAAGCCGTTTAAGTTTATCTCTCCTATATTTTCTCCCTCAACTCTCCAGTTGACTTTTTCGTCTCCTTTTACCTGGAATTGTACTTTATCTCCCGTTTTAACTCTTTTGAACCGAGGAGTAATTTGAATATCACTTATAACACCGCTTACTCTGACAAACGCTGTTTTTATTTCCCCGTTTGCAAGTACGGCAATCACCCTTCCTCTACCGCTATTCAGAGCTGTAAAAATACCATTTCGGATACTTCCAATCCCTGCAGGTATACATTTCCATTCTTTAGTTATTCCTCCGGCAATTGTAAATTTAACTTGTTCTCCTGTTTTAAGAATTGCAACCGGAGGAAGTATTTTCGCACTTTCACTGCTGCCTATCTTAATATATGCAAAACCAGTTGCATGTTTACCGTCCCTCATAATTCTGCATCTAAGAACACCCTTCCCCTCTTTACTCGGTATAAAAAAGTTCCCTTGAATGTGCCCAAGAGAATTAGGAACAACGCTAAATGACAAATCCCCTTCGAGCATTCTACCCTCTCTATCTAATACCCTTACGACAAAGGGAATTTTTTCTCCTACTTTACCCTCAATAGGATTTGGAGATATATGTAGCTCTAAAGATAATAACAAAAAAACTAACATCATCCCTCCTTATAGAAAGTGATATTTTTTTCTCCTTTAGTTGAAAGAGAAAGGTAATGCAACCCTTCTTCCAATGGAGGAATGGAATCACTTCCTATAAATATAACATTAGAGTCTTCATCTTTTGTATAATTTGTTATTTTTTCACCGTCAAGGCTTATTTCAACCGCTTCATCAGGGTCTTCTAATATAAAAACAATTTCAAAATCTTTCCCCACAACTGACCCTTCTTCTGGGAATACAAAACGTGTTTCTTTAAAATCTTCTTCGGAGATAATTCCACCAGCTAAAGCACTTTCGGAAATTTTGGAGGATAGCCTTTCTATTTTGAAATTAGGAGGTTCTAAAGAATAAGTTTCTTCGCTTTGACTGAAATCCATTGTTGTTTTACCCTTTGGTGCAGCTAATTCCTTAGAAAATTTCTGAATTTTTTCTCCTTCAACAAAATCTTTTTTTGCTACTGGCAATGAAGTTCTCGGAACTTTGGCCTCTTTCAATCTGGATTCCACAACTGGTCTTGCATCGCCAACTTCTTCTACTTTCTCTTTGTCCAAAGACTTTTCTGCACTTTTTAAAACTTCTATTTCATCCAAAGTTTCCGTCTTCTGTATTTCCTGAGGTTTTTTTGTTGTTAACGTTAGATTATCATTATCTATGTTAAGTAAAACCGTAGAAACAATTATTAAAACAGCCGCAGCGCTCACTGCTAAATATCTCCATCTGATCTTTGCCGAACTTATTATTACCGGAACTTCCTCTTGAGTGGTGTTTTTCAATATATTGTCTATTAAATAGTCAGGGCACTGGATTTCCTCCTTTGTCAAACGCAGTTTTTGCAAAAGTGTTTCTTTACGCTTAAGTTCTTCTTTGCATTTCTCGCAGGATTTTAGATGTTTTTCTAAATCCCGGCGTTCTTTATTGTCTAAAGCATTATCCAAATAACCCTGTATTAATTCTTCAAATCTTTTATGATTTTTCATATTTTTTCCTTTACCATTTCTCCAAGTTTTATAAGGGTTCTATGTAACCTGGATCTTACTGTCCCAATAGGTATTCCCAATATTTGCGCTATGGCAGAATAGTCACAGTCCTCGTAATATCTGAGCACTAAAATTTCCTGGTATTTCTTTGGTAGTAAGTATATCATGTTCTTGATGAGTTGCCGTTCGGATTTCATAAGAGCAAACTTCTCTGGATTACCTTCTGTAGCGGGATCGGCAATATCATCGATAGAAACCTTATCTCTCTTGCGAGCTTGTTCTCTTCGGTATTTAAAAACAGTATTAAGAGCTATCCTGTAAAGCCATGTATAAACGGCCGAATCTCCTCTAAATGACTTAAATCCCCTCCAGGCATTCATGAAAACATCCTGGGTTAATTCATTTGTTATTTCGTAATTATTTGTCATGTTATAAATCATTTTAAAAATCCTCTGAGTGTGAGTTTTAACAATCTTCTCAAATCTTTCTTTCCTCTGTTCATCATTTTTACTCCCCCGTCTCTTCATTTTTCTATTTAGATACAAAATCCGGAAGTTAGTTCCCTAAAAATCATACTCATATATAATTCTAAGCAGGTGTTCATCATATCCGTTTTCCAAATATGGATAGTAGTTTATGTTTATATTCCCGAAGCTACCCAAACCCAACGTAGCGTCTACATTAAAATCAAAACTTGTACTTGAATCGTCCACGCAAGAATAAATACCAAAGGATAGTATATGGTCTCCATGATACCAGG
The DNA here is from genome assembly GCA_964485935.1 of uncultured bacterium. GTDB lineage: Bacteria > Hydrothermota > UBA3072 > UBA3072 > UBA3072 > JAFGHJ01. The sequence goes on from CAZALG010000001.1 coordinate 47,165, forward strand.
AAATATTAGATAAAATCCTGTAAGCTCTTGTCTCTTCTATATAGACCGTTTTTTCGACCCCTATTGTATTTTCCATTTGCAGAGAACCCGAGACAGATTCAAAACCCAGTCCGATATAAGTGTATTGCTCATCATAATATTCGGGATATTTAGCCCACTGATACTCAAGAACCGGCGAGAAACAATCGAATAGGTTCCATTTGAACGATTGATTCAAGGATACACCAGAGGTTTCATTATCTTCGTAGGCAAGGTAATCGAAGTAAGTATAAAAGGGCCCCTTTTCATATATTCCGTTGACAAAACCGGAGGTCCTCCCGTTGTAAATATAAGAATTCCCTGGTGTGAGATACCCATCACTCACCGTTCTTATCCCTATTTCTATATCATTCAAATTTGATTCATATACTAATTTGCCTTCAAAAGCGCTTCCTTTCATGATAGAATCTGCATAAAGATTGTCATTACCGCTTGAAAAAGCCCCTTTTATTTTTAAGGATATTACCTTATTAATATCCAATTCTGTTTCTAATGACAGAACACCTGCTTCCTCCGGATCCTCGAATGTAAACTCCATTACATTCGAAGTATCGTCCCTTCCGTAAAAAGCTGTTAGCCCCATAGATAATGGGCCTTTTTTGAAGATTGTTTTACCACCAAGGAGCCATCTGGGATATTCTGCAAATAAAGAATCATAATCATCTGAGTATAAGATAACAGGAATTATGGAAAAATTCCCTGCACCTATTTCACCGCTTATTCCAAAACCTCCTGGAGAGCAGATTGTCAACTCATGTAGATATGGCGAAATATAACCCGCTTCCAGATAGTATTTACCTTTTAAATAGCTTAAGTATGGGTACCAGTCTATCTCGTATTGCGGGTCATGATAAAGTGAGACCCTTAAGTAATTTTCACTCTTATAAACAGAAAAGTCTAAACCTAAAAGAGCTTCGTTTTCTCCTGTATAGAAGGTATCCGCAAAATAGGAATTATAATTTCCTATTGAAAGACTCCCCGAAAAAACAAATGGGATTTCCTCTTTTTTTTCGGTTACAAAGAAATCCCATTCTTCTGCTTCGTTTTCGGTTTTCACTTTTAATTTGTGCTTCCCTCCGGATAGATTATTCGCTTCCGCAAAGAAATATCCTGATTTTATTTCACCGGGGAATCGCACTCCATCTAAATAAACGTTAATCAATCTTTCTTCTACCGGCGGATCGAACAGGATAGTAATATCAAAAGGTCTGGAAACCGAATCATTAGGAGAAATTAGAAATATGGTTGAAATAATTATTTCTATCATAATTTAGGTTATTTTATTGTTTTCTACACAATTGGTCAAGGGTTTTTTGCCTTTTCTGTAAAAAGATTGAACCACAAAGTACGCAAAGAGCACAAAGATTTTGTTTTGTTAACTATATATTTCACAGGGTATCAATTTCTTTTGCAAAGCTGAAGCTTTACTCTACATTTAAAAGATAGAGGTAGGGAAGAGTTCAAAAACAGAATAATTAGTTGGGCATGGGGTGGCTTTGTGTTCTTCGTGGTCTCTGTGGTTAAAACTATGTGTTAGCGGTTTTGCCGAGACGAACTCTTTTAAGTAAAAGTTTTTTTGGAACTAAATAATAATTTTTTTATCTAATATAAAAACAGGAGGAAAATATGAAAAGTGAAAAAGCGCCTTTTTTGTTTATCGTAATTTTACTTTTAATTTTTAGTTGTGACCTCACCGGACCCAGCGAACCGATTCGAGAATTAAGTTCTTCCGAGACGGAACTCATAGAAGCGGACAACTCTTTCGGTCTTAAACTCTTTAAAGAAATCAATGCAGAAGAAACTGAATCAAATGTTTTTATCTCTCCTCTATCTATTTCGATGGCGCTCGGTATGACTTATAACGGAGCCGCCGGGAGTACCGAGGAAGCGATGAGGACTACACTTGAATTTGGTAATTTATCGAGGGGTGAAATAAACGAATCTTATAAAAGCCTGATTGAATTGTTAGGAAGTATTGATTCAGATGTTGAGTTTAATATCGCGAATTCTATATGGTATAGAGACGATTTTACTTTCGAACAGGATTTTTTCGGAAGATGCAGAGACTATTTTGACGCGAGAGTAAGCCCACTTGATTTCAGCCAAAGTGTCGCGGCAAAGGACACTATGAACAACTGGGTGAACGAAAATACAAATGGCAAAATAAAACAGATAGTCGATAATGTGGACCCATTAGCCGATGTTATGTTTCTAATAAATGCAATGTATTTTAACGGTACCTGGACTTATCAGTTTAACGAGGAGGACACAAAAGAAGATACTTTCTATCTTTCCGGAGGAGAAACCAAGATATGCAAAATGATGGAGGTAAGAAGTTATTTTAAATATTTTGAGGATTCGCTCTTACAGGCAATCGATATTCCTTACGGTAATGGCAATTATTCTATGACTGTTATACTGCCGCAGGAAGACCAAGATATTGATTTAATGATTGCGGGATTAACAAATAGCCAGTGGGATGAGTGGATGGATAGTTTCACTGAAGATTCGGTGAATTTGTTTCTACCAAAACTTAAACTTGAATATAAAATAAAAGATTTACTGAAGGACGCTCTAACAAATTTGGGAATGGGAATTGCATTCGATGACGGGGAAGCGGATTTCACCGGAATGTATGAACCGGGAGGTATTTTTATCGACAGGATAATACATAAAACTTTCCTCGAAGTAGATGAGGAGGGGACTGAGGCTGCGGCGGCTACGGTTGTAGCGATGGCCTTAACAAGTATTGAAGGTGAAACTTACCCGGTTATTAGAGTAGATAGACCTTTCCTCTTCGCAATAAGGGAAAATCATTCCGGCACCATACTTTTTATCGGGAAGATTGTCGATCCTGTATGGGATTGAAAGCGTGGAATTAAATAAAATTTTTTTAAAGGAAATAGCAGGAGGAAAATATGAAAGGTAAATTGATGTTTCTTTTGTTTGTTATGATCTTACTTTTAGTTTCTGGTTGTGATGTTACGGAGCCCACCGGACCGCTGCGAGAATTAAGTTCTGCCGAGACGGAACTCATAGAAGCGGACAACTCTTTTGGTCTTAAACTCTTTAAAGAAATCAACACAGAAACTCCAGATTCAAATGTTTTTATCTCTCCTCTTTCTATTTCAATGGCGCTTGGCATGACTTATAACGGAGCAGCCGGGAGTACCGAAGAGGCTATGAGAACCACACTTGAATTCGGTAATCTATCTAGAGGTGAAATAAATGAGTCCTATAAAAGCCTGATAGAATTATTAGAAGAAATAGATTCTGATGTGAAATTCAATATCGCTAATTCTATCTGGTATAAATATGATAGGCCTTTTAAACAGGATTTTTTCGAAAGATGTAGAGATTATTTCGATGCGAGAGTAAGCCCACTTGATTTCAATCAAACTGAAGCAGTGAAGGATACGATTAATAACTGGGTGGAGGAAAACACAAACGGCAGGATAAAGGATATTTTAGATTATGTACACCCACTTGCTGTTATGTATCTTGTAAATGCGATATATTTTAACGGTAATTGGACATACCAGTTTAACGAGGAGGACACAAAAGACGAGCCGTTCCATCTCCCCGGAGGAGGAACAAAAGATTGTAAAATGATGGAGGTAAAAAGCCGTTTTAAATATTTTGAGGATTCAGCTATGCAGGCAATCGATATTCCTTACGGTAATGGAAATTATTCGATGACTGTTATACTTCCACAGTATGGTGAAGACATAGAGGAGTTTATCGCAGGATTGACGAAAGGCCAGTGGGATGAATGGATGAATAATTTTACTGAAGATTCGGTGAATTTGTTTTTACCCAAGCTTAAATTAGAATATAAAACGGACAGCATTCTAAAAGAGGTTCTAAAAGATATGGGAATGGAAATTGCTTTTGATCAATTCAGAGCAAATTTTACCGGTATGGCTGACCCCTCAAATATCTGGATCGGCAGAGTCATTCATAAGGCCTTTCTGGAGATCGATGAAGAAGGAACAGAGGCTGCAGCAGCTACTGTTGTTGAAATGTTGGAAAGTGCAGTACCAGTACCCGGCCACCCTACTATATTTGTTAATAGACCTTATATCTTTGCAATCAGGGAAAATCATTCCGGTACAATACTTTTCATCGGGAAGATTATTGAACCTTTCTGGGAATGAAAAATTTGGAACTAAAGGAGGTTATTTCAATCTAAAGAAATATAAAGGAGGCTGAGATGAGGAATAGAAGATTGTTAAGTTTGTTAGTTGTTTTTGTTTTAATACTTGTTATTGAGTGTGAAAACAACCCAACCGGCAACGATATCTCTATGGATGAAGAAGCAATTGAGGATTATATATTAAACGATCTTGATTTTGCGGGATATTTTTCGTTTGAAGAATATTACGGAGAAGAAGATACTGTGACTCGACTCAGGACCATTACAGGTCCGAGTATATGGTATAGAGAACCGCAGAATATAAACAGAGATATGTCGATCAATATAGTCAATGACTCAGCCTTTGTTAGCTTTTGGGGTAGCGTTGGTGGCGTATTTCATATACTGGAAAGAGATATATCAGCTTCTCCGGATACCGTAATCGACCATCAAAAGAATCTTGATGATAATTCTTCTAACTATGCAATATTTAAACGTGCCTTAGGAGCGACTGCTTACCGGGGATGGGTTCTTGAAAGCCTAACCGGGGTAAATGTAAATGGATTAGATCGCCAGAAGGGTGATTGCGTAGTTGTTTGGATTGATTCCCTCAGAATTAATTGTGAATCCTACGAGGACACGTTATTTACTACTCCCTTCGTATTTTTCGAGAGAGGAGAGCTTCTTACTTTTGGGGGTCAGGAAGCAGTCACTCTCACCCTTTATTCAGGATATGATATATATTCCTATCTGCATGCCAATACTCTGGGAGACTGGAGAAGATGGGCATTTGAAGAAATTGAGCCAGGAGTATGGCAAGGTGATTGGGTAACTCCGCCTATTCCCGGGATTAGGGCTGTCGCGTTCGATATTCTGATGAAGGAAGCTATCGACGAAGAATATGGCGCATATCTGTCCAGAATCTGGTTGTTCCCTTACAGGGTAGAGTAATTTCCGACCTTTTTCCGTTTCTTCAACAAAGGGGCAGTTTAAACTGCTCCTTTGTTGTTTTTTTACCTAATTTACAAAAAAATTTTCCGACCCTTGACACTTTGATACAATTATGATAGGTTGTAGATATGAAATTTGA
>CAZALG010000002.1:0-38479 GCA_964485935.1 uncultured bacterium
CCACCCACAACCCTTTTTTAACAACAAATTGCACAAATTCCACAAATAACTTTTTAATTAGCCACCGATTTTCACGAATTAGCACGGATTGCTCAACTATCCATCTCTAAACACTTTTTTGTTTTTAAACAAAAAAAATCGATTTTTTTGATCAGTGTTTATCTACCTTCATCCGTGGCCATTTAGTTTTTTCGTGTGTTTTTTTTTAGTACAAATTTAAAAGGGGGTGTGGGGTTTCGTGTATTTAGTGTGTTTCGTGGTTAAAAAAAAACAAATAAAGAATCTTACGTCAATCTTGTGTAATCTGTGGTTAAATTTTTGCTTTAAAAAGATTGCGAATTTCGATTTATATACTATAATACTGTATTAGGAGTAATTTATGCCAAGATTAATAAAAGCAGAGGAAGTTGATTCTACAAACGAGTGGGTTAAAAGACAGTTAGAAAAACTCAACGACCTCGATAGTTTTATTGCGAAAACACAAAATTCAGGAAAAGGAAGGAATTCAAAAAACTGGTTTTCTCCCAAAGGGGGGTTGTGGTTCTCAATATTACTTGAAAATTTCTCAAGGAACGAAGGAGCTCTTTCTCTACTTTGTGCAACTGCCACATGCGAGGTTCTCGAAGAACACGGCCTTTTGACTAACATTAAATGGCCTAATGACATAATATTAAAAGGGAAAAAATTAGGCGGTATTCTTATCGAAAAAGTAAAGGGTAAATTCATAATAGGGATTGGGCTAAATCTTAATTTAAACAACTCTGACTTCCCAATACCTCTTAAAGATATTGTGATAACCTCTAAAGAAACACTACATAAAGAAATAGATATTGAAGCAATCGCGAAAGAAATAATCAAAAGAATTGCGAAAGACAGAAACAACCTTGAAGAAGTTCATAAAAAGTATCTTAAACTAAGCGGCGATTTAAACGAAAAAGTCAAAATAAATGACGGTAAAGAAACCTTCACGGGTAAAGTCGTAGCTATACAAACAGATGGAGGAATCCAAATCAAAAACGAAAACACCGAAAAGGTCTTTTATTCGGGTAGCCTTTCTTACTTAAGCTAAGACTAAAAACAAAAACCTCCCCACCAAATTAATCTCACACGAAGACACAAAAAAAAAGAGAAATTATGTTGTTTCCCCAACTCCACCCCAATTTTTACACATATAAAAAATGTAGAACCTGTAGTTCTCATGGTTCTCACCTCTACATTAACTACATGCTCTACATTTGTAATTTTTTTGCAGTCAACCTTTAACTCTACGGCTAAAGGCTAAAAGCAAATTGCCAATATTTATTCCCCTTTAAATAAGTTCTCTATCTCGCTCCTATATTTTTCTACAATTTTCCAATTTTCTTTGCAGGCTTTCCTCTCTTCGGATTCCTCAGTTTCTTTTAGGTTTTTTCTCATCTCCTCTTTTTGCTCTTCGGGCACATTGGGATTATCAAGCATCTTTTTCATCATCTCTCCGGTGGCTGCTTCCATTTGATTATAAACAATAGCACTCATAATTTTATTATGAGTTGCGCCAAAACTTTCAAGTGTAAAACCATATTTTGCTAAAGCACCTTCGATTTCTTCTGCGTATTCCCTAAACTCTTCAGCAAACTGCATACCACTTAAAAGGTTTTCCTTATCCGTTAGCGGCTCAATCTCTTTCTCTTTTTTCTTGGTAATCTCAACGAAAACCGGATAAGCGTCAATAAAAGCTATAACTTCTTTCTCCGTCAACAAAAGATCTTCTGCTTCCTCTTTCTTTTCTATTTTTTTCTCCGCACTTGTCTCTCCTGCCTTTTCCTCTCCTTTGCCACAGCCAGCCTGTAAAAAACAAACAATCAAAAACAATACAGATAAAAACACAATCCTTTTCATACTAAACCTCCTTTTTTCTTACGGTTTAACATAATTTTTCTGCCATTTCTATTTAGCTGTTAAAACAGAAATAAGCTTGCGATTGGGAGCGCCATTCCCATCTAAAACAGGGAAATCGCCTTTATAACACCAGTGACAATAAGCGATATTGTTGGAATTAAAAATATCGCAAACATCTTTATACCAGCGCAGAGCAATCTCATCAGGAATAGTAGGATAAACACCAAACTCTCCGCAATACAAAGGTAAATTCTTCTCCTTTGCGACTTCTATAGCGGGAGACATTATTTTTGCCAGAGTGTCTTTTGTAAAATATCCATTAGCATACTCTCTCATAGACTCAACTGTCTTTTCCGAAAACTCCTTATAATGTGCTGTATCGATAACTTGACCCGGATAATTTACTTCTCCTTTATATTCGGCTACGGGGGACCACGGTGCCAAATGATGAGTAAGCGCCATAGGATTATAAAAATGAAAACTTAGAATGATATTCCTATCATTCTCTGGAATTCTTAGATCGGGAAAAGTCGAAGCAATCTGCCATTTATTTGAGCCAACCACTATTTTCCTCTCCGGCTCATTTATTCTGACTTCCGCGACAATTTTTTCAATTATATTATTCCAATCCTCGGGGTCATCCGCTACAGCTTCATTTAAAATTTCATAAGCTACCATGCTGTTTGGATATTCTTTCAATTCTATAGAGAGTTGTCGCCACAAATCGATTAGCTTTTCCTGTTCAGCGGGCTCGGTCCATAAAGGATTCGTTTCAGCAATAAAATGATGGGAACGGATAATATGCAAATCCACAATTACCCTCAAATTTGCCGCAAGAGCCCAATTGATTGCATTATGCAGTAGCTTGAACGCTTCTTTTTCTTTATTCCCATCTTCATCCCACATCTGTTCTTCATCGATTGGGATTCTGACATGGTCGAATCCCACGGAGGCGATTGTATCAAAATCAGCCTTTGTAATGTAATTTTTTCTTTCTTCTCCTCTCTTATCGCTCTGTGACAACCAGTGACTGACATTAACACCTGTTCTTATTTTAAATTCTCCTGTTGTTTCATCCGCCCTAATATTTGAGGTACACATTAAAGAAAACAATCCAATAATTACAAAAAGAATAAATTCTAAATTATTATGCATTATTATCCCTCCCAATATTTCTGTTTTTACAATCTGGCTAATAAAATCTATCTATAATAACCCATATGTCAAGTTAAATTTTGTTCTGCCTACCATTATTTTATTAATTACGTCAGCAAGAATCAGAGGGGATACCTGACCAGTGAAAGTATTGACAGAATTGTGCGCTATGATTATACTTTACAGGCGGATATTAAAACTGAAAAGCGTTTGAATTGCTTAAAGTACGAATACTAAAAAAAGGAGATGCATATGTCAAAGAAAAGATTTTCCAAACTGGCTATTTTGTTCCTAACATTTCTTTTATCGAAATCTCTTTTTCTGATAGGAGGTGAACGCCAGGGGTTTATCTGCACCGTTAACCTGGGTTATGGATTTACCAAATATCCGGAGAAAATGCAGTACTGGAGTTCAGCAGAATCTTCTGAGGATAAAATCAAAGGGGGAATCTCGATGATTGGCAAAATAGGTTATGCCCCAAATAATCATTTGATGATTCTTCTTATTTCACCTTCGGTTTACTTCAGAAAAGAAGTAGATTCTGATAAGAAAATAATAGATAATATGTTATTCGCTCTGGGTATCAGTTACTATTTGAATGAATTTCATCCCTCCGTCTATTTCGACGTAGCTGTAGGTCTCGCTATGTGGTGGTTACCTTATGAAACTGAAGGAAATATAGAAGATTTAGATATCCATTTGGGTATGGGAGGAACTTTAGGGGTAGGCTATGAATTTACTCACAGATGGAGTATAGAAAGCAATTTTCACTATAACCGCTTCAGCTTCAATCGAAATAATGTCGATATAACAGCGAATACTCTTTCCTGTTCGATTGTATTAAGGTATATATTTTATTAAAATGATAATCTTAGCTTCCGTTTTTGTTTTGTGTATATAAGAAAGAGCTTTATCATTAAAAGATGTTTTTGTTTATTTATTTAATCTTAAGTGCTGGTACATACAAAGTTGTAATGGGTAAAGTATTTGACGCAATCTCAAAAGAACCTCTGCCCATGGTCAACATTGTGGTTGAAGGAACCGAAATGGGTACTACTACAGACAACGATGGATATTACAGCATAATACTCCCCGATACACTAAAAAAAGTCAAACTTGTTTACTCTATGATGGGATATAAAAAAGTTGAGAGAGAGAGATTTTTTTTCGGCAAGGATTACGTAAAGGAAGATATAGCGATGCGAATAACCACTTTGAAATCGCAGGGTATATTGGTATCCGCAAGAAAGGAAAGATTTAAGGAATCAGCAACCATTACACCCGTTTCTTTGTCAACAGAAGACCTACTAATTCTTCCTTCTCTTTATGAAGGAGATTTAATGCGTACGTTAGAGGCTCTTCCAGGAATCACAAAAGCTTCCGATCACACAACTGAAGTGGCGGTAAGAGGAGGAAGCCCAGACCAAAATCTGATTTTACTCGATAATATACCAATATTAAAACCATTTCATTTAGGCGGCAATTTTTCCGCTTTTAACCTTAACGCAATTAAAAACATTGAATTGTATAAAAGTGGAATTCCGGTGGAATATGACGCATCTCTTTCTTCTGTTCTAGATGTTAAAACAAAAGGAGTGAATCGAGACATAAAAGGACTTAATGGTATTTTTTCCCTGGGACTTTTATCTGCCGGAGCAACTATTGGCGGTCCTGTGCCCTATCTAAATACGAATTTTCTCTTTACCGTCAGGAGAACTTATTACGACAAAATAATCCCAGAGGAAATGCCTTACTATTTCTATGATGGATATTTACATATTGAAAGTGATATAACTGACAGGTGGAATGCTATTTTAAGTGCTTATAGTAGTAGGGATTTCTATGATTTGAGGGATGAGGAAAATGAAGAAGTACAAATTATAGGGCTGGATTGGGATAATAAGGCCTTAGGACTAAATACATTTTATGCTGGAAGTGATGAATCTTTACTTCATTTTTCAATCGGGTGGAGTAAACATAGTTTTCATTTTAGTTTGATGGATACCATTTATGTTACAAACGGTACCATCGATGCTGTAACTGTTGGGACTGACTATACTCGTGCATTCGGAGGGCATAAAGTGAAGTCTGGATTAAAGGAAGAGTATCGCCCTTTTAAATATGACATTAGTATGGATATGGGTATAAATTATGAATACCAGAATATATGGAGCAACAGAGTAATGGGTTTTATCGAAGACGAATTTTCTCCTAAAAAAGACTTGCTTTTCTCCGGGGGAATATCTTTAACACATTACTATTCTCAAATTGAAGATTTCAACCAGAGTGAAAACGAATTGTTTGTATCTTACAGGTTGTCTGCAAAATATTTTTTAAATGAAATAAAAGCTCTTACAGTCTCTTTTGGTAATTACCATCAATATGAAGTTCCTTTAATTCCCGGAGAATCAGTGAGTGGAGGTACGAGTTCTATCTTTTACTATTTAGTTCCCCTTGGTGGAGAATACTACCCTGAAGAAGCCCAGCATGTAAATCTTGGTTACGAAGGCTGGTTGAACGAGTCCTTCTATTTTTCACTTGAAGGGTACTACAGAATTTATAATAGATTGTATAAAATGAGAGAGGAGTCCGAAATCGAGATCGAAAACGCTAACGATTTCTACAGAACGATGTTTGATGAAAACGAAGGTGACGCCTATGGTATGGATTTTTTGTTAAAAAAAGAGATAGGAAAAGTAAGAGGTTGGTTTTCTTACACATTCCTTAAATCGCTTATAAAATCTGACAAAGGGTATTATCCTTCGATATGGGACCGAACCCACAATCTGTATTTGGTACTTTTTGCTATTCTTCCTAAAGAATGGGAAATCGGTATTCAGTTTGCTTTCTCAACAGGTAATCCATTTACCCCCACCCTTTGCAGATACCTCTATAGAAATCCAGCCACACCTCATGACAATGATGATACCGGTTGGATGGAGCTGCAAGGAGAAAAAAACTCGGTCAGGTTTCCCTCTTATCTGCGTTTAGATATCAGCGCCACCAAGACCTTTCACTTTGGTAATAATGAAGCGGATCTTAAAATTGGCTTATACAACGCCCTGAATCGTGAAAATGTGGTATTCTATTACTATGATTATGACGAGGAACCACCTGTTAAAGAAACTGTCGGCATGGTTCCTCTTTTACCGGCTCTTGAAGTCATCTATAGATTCTAAAGGAGGATTGGTCTTGAGATGTAATTTTATACTCACACTCTTTTTAACTTCCTTTTTATTTGTTTCCTGCGAAAGCGTCACGGAAGTCCCTTTCGAGCACAAGTACTTAATCTATCTGGTTCTTAGGCCGAATATGAAATTTCAAAAAGCTTATGTGGATTCAACCTATAAGTTGACATCTACTCTTTTAGAAGGCTTTAAAGGTATATCAGACGCAGAAATATTCGCAATTGATGAGGAGCAAGACACTTTTAAATTCCGTGAGTCGGATACGATCGGTTTATACTACAGTGATGATTCCCTGTGGGTAAAATATAGTAACCAATATATTATTCAATTAAACGTTGAAGGGCATCAAATAGAAGAAGAAATAACTGTTCCAGACTCTCTTTTTATATATTCCCCTTCCAATGGAGACACAATCTCTCTGGATGATCCTGAAATTGTTTACTGGAACAGCTGTGAAGGGTTTTTTGATAACATGTATACTGCTCGTGTTTTTTTCGAAGGAGAATTAGACTCTTTTGGTTTTTCTTTGACAACCCAAGATACGTCTCTGGACGTTTTATCAGCCAGATATCTATTCCCCAATGTTGATACTTTTTATACCTTAGCAGTCATGGCTATGGATGAAAACTGTTTCAAAGCTGATAAAGCCAACATTAACTTTGATTACGACCAGATAAGTGCGGATTTTGCAATAGGGGTAATCGGCGCAACCGTTTTCGATACGATCAAGGTCTGGGTTACCGAGTAAGGTTACTTTCAATATAACCAGCCTTCATATAACTCTTATAAATAATAAGTAAAAGAGCCAATCTTTCCTGAACCCGAAGGGTAAAAAGCGGAAGAATCTTTTGTAACCCAAGCGCATAAGGAATAAACGAATGAGTATTTTTTACCAACAAAACCCCTTTATCTCTTAAATTAATAGTTTGGTTATAAATCTCCCTCACAAGATTTATATCGATTTTTGAGTAATTTCCGTGTCCGGGTAGAATCAACTCGGGTGAGATTTTCAAAATCTTCTTCAAGGAAGAAATTGCGTCGTCGATATCGGAAGACGGCACATTCAATACCGCCGGCCGCTTAAAAGAAAAGGTCGCTATAAGGTCGCCTGTGATAAGTGCAGAATCAAGAGAAAAGCCAACTTCATCGAGTGTATGACCGGGAAGAAAAAGAACTTTGATTCCATATCGAATTTCCCCATCAGAAAAACAATCATCAACTCTCACAGCATGACTACCTATCGAAAGAAATTTTCCATAAAATTTAACCAGATAACGAACCAGAGCTTCAATTCTTTTCCTTTTTTCTACATTTGCAGGATATAATCTCTTCAAGATCTCGCCATTTACCTTCTCACTTTTAATAAGACCACGAATAGGAGGCTCCATTTCAAGAAAATTTTTTGCTATTGGATGGCAAACAATTTTTATTTGTTTCTCTTGAAGCAGGTAATAAGCTAACCCCGTATGGTCAGGATGGTTATGCGTAAACCATATTTCATCGATATTTTTTACTTCTATTCCGGCTTCTCTTAACAAAGGTTTAAACGCCCTTATTTTCATAACCGGATTATAGCCAGGATCTACCAGTATATTCACCTCTCCCTTTATTAGAGTTGTGTTGGACGAGGGAACCTTCCTTGAATAGAAATATATTTTATCGTTAACTTTTGTTACTTTATTCACTTCAATAAAATATCGTAGCTGTTTTTTTCTCCTTTGTCAACCTTCAAAAAACTAAACTGTAATTAACCACAAAGATCACAAAGGACACAAAGCCCCTCCACCCCAACTTTAATTTATTTCTTCAAAAACTCTTCCAAACTAAAGAAAATCCCAGAAAGGATTAAACAAGATTAACGGTATTTTTATTTAAGTAACAAATTATTTATTTAAATAAAAAATTAAAATCTTTGTGCTCTTTGTGTACTTTGTGGTTCAAATTTTTTAAACTTATGCTCTTGATATTTTACATTATTTAAATAAATTTAAATATTAAATTTATTTAAAATTATCGAGTATAAATCTAACCTCAGAGGGAGATAAATATATGAAAGTCTTATTCATTGGAGGAACAGGTGTTATCAGCTCAGCATGTGCCGAACTGGCAGTCGAAAGAGGTTTTGAACTTTATCTTTTAAATCGAGGTAAAACTAAAAGACCTGTCCCAAAAAAAGCGCATATTTTACGCGGAGACATTAGAGATAGAGCTTCAGCTGAGTCAGCTATAGGAAACAGAACATTCGATGTTGTTGTAAACTGGGTCGCTTTCACACCCGAACACATAAAAAGAGATCTCGAGTTATTTGGCGGCAGGATAGGGCAATATATATTCATAAGTTCAGCCTCCGCCTATCAAACTCCACCCAAAAAACTTCCTGTCACCGAATTTACTCCTTTGTCAAACAATTTCTGGAAATACTCAAGGGATAAGATTGCCTGCGAAAAACATCTACTACAAGCTTACCGAAAAGGCCATTTTCCTGTAACTATCGTACGCCCATCTCACACCTACGACTGTACACTACTTCCTATGCATAACAAATACACATTGGTGGACCGTATGCGGAAAGGGGAAAAAGTCATCGTACATGGAGACGGAACTTCACTATGGGTACTAACACATCACAGGGATTTTGCAAGGGGTTTCGTAGGTCTAATTGGCGACTCACTAGCCATAGGGGAATCTTTCCACATAACTTCAGATGAACTGCTTTCATGGAACCAAATCTACGAAATACTGGCCTATGCTGCAGGAACTGAAGCCAATATAGTCCATGTACCTTCAGAGTTTATAGCCTCATTTGACCCTGAGTGGGGTGCGAACCTTCTAGGCGATAAATCTCACAGCATGATATTTGATAATTCAAAGATAAAACGGTTTGTCCCAGATTATACCGCAACTATCCCCTTCTTCACTGGAGCGCAGGAAATTATTAGTTGGTATAACGCGAATCCTTCAAGGCAAATAGTGGATGAAAAGGAAAATCAGATGATAGATAAAATAATTGCAAGGTATGAAATGGCGCTACCGCATAGAAAAAAGAAATCCTAACTTTATTTTTTTTCAAACTTGAAGTAAATTTACGGAACCCAGGAGGGCAATATGAAAAAATTTATAATACTAATCCCTTTTCTTCTCTCAATAATCGGTTGCAACGCACCTCAGTCTGATGAAATTGCAAAAATACAAAATAAAATCACTGAGATAACCAATAAATTGAAAACAGTAGAAGAGGGCACCCGTTTGAAAGCCAAGGATGGAATAGAAGAATTAAAAGATAAAATGGAAAGTCTCGATGAAATTATTAAAAAACTAGATGAGATAGAAAACAAACTCGATCAAATAGATAAGAGACTTGATAAATTAGAAAAAAAATAAAAAGTTATTTTTGTTCAAAAAACCTCTGCAGATAAGCTTCTGCAAGCCCTCTATGCTTACCCCATAGTTTTTTACTGCTTTCTTCAAAGTTGTTAGCGATACCATAGTTTTCTTTCATTATCTTTTCTGTCAAACAATCAATATAAAAAGAATCGTAATCTCTTTTCTGAAAAATATTGTAGAGATTTACAGAATAATCGCCTATGCCCTTAATGTTTTTTATTCCCATTTTACCGAAATTCCTGGTTAGCTCCATAATATAAGAAATCTTATATCCTATTCGCAAATTTTTTATCTGTTTCTCTTTGTAATTCGCCGGAACGAAATTTACTTTCCTATAAACTTTTTTCATTTGTTGCCGATAATTTTTGTATGAATTATTTTGAGAAATAATAGCACCGATCAACGCTTCAAAATCAGAAAATGCGGAAATAATTCTAGTTTTATTTATCCTCGGGAAATAACTCTTTAAAACTTTATCTTTTTTACACAGAGTATAAAAATCTTTTAAATCTTCATCCAAACCAAAACAATTGCAAATTCTTTTCTTTAAAACCTCGACTTCATTCTCTTTCAAATAATCGGAAGAATCGATTATTAAATCCTCGTTTTCTTGCCTAAAAACAAGCTCGATAATTCTGTTGGCAAAATATACCTCCCTTTCCGGTTCCTCTTCATAAAAGAAATAAAAAAGCCCAGAATTAAAAGTCTTTAAAAAATCAAAATCTTTTGTTTTAATCCTTATCTGGAACATCGAGCAGAAGATATTAATATTTTACTTACATTTGTAAATGCTATATTATATTTACTTTCGTTTTCTTCGATTCAACCATTCAATCATTTAACTAAACCGGAGGACGCACGTCTCTCGGCAGAATCGCAGTTGCCACAACTGAGGCAAACAGAACTTTAATTATTGCACCGGGAATAAATGGGAAAAACCCCATTGCGAGAAGAGGCGTAAAGCCAGGGAAAGAACCTTTAATTAAATAAAAATAAAACCCTAATTGAATCAATCCGGGAGTATATATTAAAAAGAAATTTGCAAATAGCATCAACAAAAAAATAGAAGAAAAAGTTCGCAACTTGACATATCTATCAACAACATATCCCAGAAAGAAAGCAGCTAAGACAAAACCAACCAAATACCCTCCTGTAGGGCCAATAACACTGCCACCTGCAAACCAACCGACACCCAACATCCCAACACAAACATAAACCATCTGGCTTATTCCTCCCCAATTTCGCCCGAGAAGAACTCCGGCAAGGAGAACAAAAAATGTCTGTAACGTAATAGGAACAGGTGTCCAGGGAAGAGAAACTCTAATCTGAGCTGATAGCCCGGTTAAACATGCAACACCTATAGCAAAAAGACTTTTCTTTACAATTGTCAAATTACGAGACCAGTTAAAAAACAACCAGGAAGCTCTCTTAAAATCATTTAAAACCTTTACGTTATACATCTCTCCCTCCTTATATTTATTGTCCTACAACAAGCTTTACATTATCTCCAAAAGTAACTTCTACACCCGGCGCTGGAAACTGTTGGATGACAACATCTATTTCCCCTTCTGTTCTCTTGACCTCTGATAATACAAGACCATACTTCAATATCTCGCCCTGAGCTTCTTCCAAGTTCATGCCATTTAGATTCAGCATCAAAAAAACCTTTCTTTTTTCGGTACCTATGAAAATGGTAAGCATACTTCCTAGAGCTATACTATCTTCAATCGAAGGTTTCGTCTTGACAACCCTGCCATCTAAACTTTTATCTCTCACGGGATAATTTATGAAAACTCTATTTGTTATCCCGTAACTATCAAGAGAATCTACAGCAATCTTCCTGGAAAGCCCAACAATGTCAGGTAAGACAATTTTTTTAGGACCCCTACTAACAACAAGTTCAATAACACTTCCGATTTTTACATCTTCCTTTGCCGGGGGTTCGGTATTTACAATAAGACCTTTAGCCACCTCACTTGAGTAGACACTGTCCGAAACGACGTACCTTAAATCAAGTGTAGAGAGAAAACTTTTTGTCTTTTCCAGACTCATATGTTTAAGATACGGGACTTCTATGGTCTTACTGTGCTTAACTATAACAGGCATTAAAAAATAGAAAACTATAAAACCAAAAAAGAAAGATCCTGCAACAATAGACACATAAGTGACAATTTTCTTCATCAGCGACCCTCACGATTTACGGTTATATCGACCTTAGAGCCTTTTTCAATCATTACCCCAGGCTCTGGACTTTGTCTGATAATAATATCAAAAGCATGCTCTCCGCTTGTGATGTAACTCTTCCTCCCCAAGTCAAGGCCACTTTCTTCCAAGAGTATCCGGGCCCTATATTCACTCTTTCCTCTGAGGTTAGGAACAGCTACTTTACCTCCACCCGAAGAGACAATTAATTTTATAGGAACTGCTTCCGTAACTTTCTGACCCGGTTCAGGTATCGTTTGCAAAACAACATCCTTGGCTTTTTCTGATTCTTGTCTTTCAACCACCCCCACACTGAGACCTCTCTCAGACAGATATACTTTAGCCTGGTTGACATCAAAACCAATCACAGAAGGTACAACTATTTCCTCGGTTTCGTCTATGTTCGCCTCTGGACCTTTACTCAAAACAATTCTCACAGTTGTACCTTCTTCTACTGTTTCTCCTGCAGTTGGCTTCTGGTAAATAACTCTATTTTTCTTTGTTGTTGGATGAAATTTTTCATCCTCTACAATTATTTTTAATCCTTTCTCGTCCAGAATCATCTCGGCTTTATTTAAATCTAAATTTTCGACATCCGGGACTTCTACCATTTTTGATTCCCCGGATACTACGTTAGGAACAAAATACACGAAAGTAAAACAAACTAAACCGGAAACTACCATTGAAGTTAGAAAAGATATCCAAAAAACCTTTGCAGAACTCTGCTGATAATACATAATGACTACCTCCTTATAAGTGCCGCGCCGAATCCCCCATCATAAAAGGGATAGCCGGGAAGATTCCGAATAAAGGGATCCTCCTTGCATGCGCATTTAACAATAAAATCAGGATTTTCTTCTAAAAACCATTGTACCTGTTTTTCGTTTTCCTGCGGAAGAATAGAACATGTTGAATATACCAAAACTCCGTTCTTATTCAAATTCTCAGCAGCAGATTTTAACATCTCTCTCTGTAAAGCAACAAGCCTGTTTAAAGATGTAAGGTTAAGGTTCCATCTGAGTTCGCCTTTTTTCCCCATAACACCCGTGCCAGAACAAGGTACATCCAAAAGTATCCTATCCGCTTGGGCAACCCTAAAATATTTTACATCACCCTTAATCGGATAAACGCTCTTTATACCCAATCGCTCGGCATTGCTGACCACCATATAGAGATCTTTTTTATCAACAGACAACACGATTCCCTTATCTCCCATAATTTCAGCTATACCGGTACTCTTTGTACCGGGAGCAGAACATAAATCGAGTATAATTTCGTCCTCTTCGGCAGAAAGAATCTCCGTGTTCATTGTCTGAGTAACACCCTGAATTTGAAAATAACCTCTTTTAAAGCTATTACTATAAACAACACCACTCTCTGTCAAGAGATTATATTCTCTCCCCTCTATTTTTTTCGCATCAAAACCTTCTTCTTTTAAATTTTCAAGCACTTCCCCGGGTGTAGACTTCAATCTGTTAACTCGAATCGTTGTAACAGGTGGACGGTTACTCTCTCTTAATATATTTTCCGTTTTCTCGCCATATTCATCCATCAATAGGCGAACCAAAAACTCCGGGAAAGAGTAGAACGTAGACAAATATTTTAAAGGTTCCTCAGGATAAGTAACAGGATGGAGATTTCTAAGGACAGCATTTACAAGGGATGCAGTCCCGTTATGCCCGTATTTTTTTGCAAGATTTACAGATTCATTTACCACAGCGTGATCTGGGTCGCTACTTACGAGCAGCCCATAAGCTCCTTCTCTCAGTATATTTCTAATAGGCAAAGGCAAACTTTTAAGTTTTTTATTCTTTAAATGTTTTTCCAGAATGTAATCAAGTCTCTTAACCATCTTAACTGTCCCATAATAATAATCATAGGCTTTCTGTATATCCTTATCTACTTTTTCTCCTTTCCGTAATTCTGTAAAATTTTTTAAAGTCTTTCTCCCGCTTTCAAACTCGATTAAAGCCTTTAAAGCCAATTCGCGTCCATTCATTTCAATCTCCAGATACTCCCTTCCGGATTGTCCTGTATCATTACCCCGCTTTCCTCGAGAACAGTCCTTATCCTGTCAGCCATATCGTAATTACCCTCATCTCTGAGATCGTTGCGTAATTTTACAATTTCCTCAATAGCAGGGCCAAGTTCCTGCTTTCCACCTCCAAAATTAAACCCAAGAGTCTCCAGCAGAAAAGCCAAGGTTTCTCTAAAGGAACCCATATCTTTTTTATCTGCCTTAAGACCTTTGTTAACCACATCAAAAGCCAGGGCTACAGCCCCGGGAGTACCAAGATCATCATTCATTTTATCTTCAAATGATTCAATTAAATCTGAAAACAAATTACCTTTCATTCCTTTAGAAATATTCAAAAAATTAACAATCTTTTCCCAACCGGAAGCAGCCTGCTTAAGCATGTCAGTATTGTAGTCTATAGGGTTTCTATAATGCGCCTGCAACAGATATAACCGAATGGCATTCGGGTCAAATCCCGCCAAAAGCTCTCTTATTGGCACAAAATTCAACAAAGACTTTGACATCTTTTCTCCCTTTATGTTAAGCATCTCGTTATGCACCCAAAATTTTGCGAATGCTTTACCGGTTGCAGTCTCAGACTGGGCAATTTCATTTTCATGATGAGGGAAAATCAGATCACTTCCGCCACCATGAATATCGATTGTGTCTCCCAGATAATAATTTGCCATTGCAGAACATTCTATGTGCCAACCGGGTCTTCCTTTCCCCCAGGGAGAAAACCAGGAAGGCTCCGAAGATTTTGCTTTCTTCCACAAAACGAAATCGAGAGGGTCTTCTTTATTTTTGTTTACCTTAATCCTTGCCCCCGACCTCAAATCCTCGACTTTTTTCCTAGAGAGTTTTCCATAATCTTTAAATTTGCGAACACTAAAAAATACATCTCCATCCTTTTGATAAGCTACCCCTCTCTTTTCTAATTTTTGCACAAGACTTATTATCTCTTCAATATGCTGGGTTGCTCGCGGGTAAAAAGCAGGCTCCAAAATGTTAAGACGGCTAATTACATCTCTATATTCATTTTCAAAATAGGCGGCTATCTCCCTATAATCTTTTCCTTCTTCTTCCGCTTTCGTAATAACTTTATCGTCAATATCCGTAAAGTTAACTATTAATTTAACATCGTATCCGAGATATTTTAAATAGCGATGAAGGACATCCGAAGTGAGAGCTGCTCTAATATGACCAATATGAGGGGATTCCTGCAAAGTCATGCCGCAATAATAAACTGAAACCTCTTTCCCTTTTAAAGGCTTAAATTCTTCTTTCTCTCTGCTTAACGTATTGTAAAGCCTCATTAAAGCTTAAACCCCACTTCGATTTCCTTATCCTTAATTTCCAAAGAAACTCTTTTCCCAAAAAAGTAGGTTGTAAAAAGACTGACAACTCGATTGGCTACAGCAAGACCAATCATATTGGTAGCTCTCTGCGAAAGCCTTCTTTTATCTCGCCTCATATCTCTATAATTGTCTTCTAATTCCCCGGATTGCCAATCCCAGGCATCGGAACCCGTATACGAATTCTCCTCAATATACTCCTTTCTCGCCTCGATTCTCTCCTGCATAACTTCAGCATCCAGAGTGTCGGGATATAATCTCCTTGCCTTTTCTTTAACCAATTCATTATAGTCAATATTTGTCAGAAAATCTTCTATTGCATTAAAATAGTCCTCGTCTTGATTGCTAAGATTCGCGGACGCATAAAAAGCAGCAAAGTTTCGGGATATTCTATCTCTTTCATTCTCTTGTATCTTGCTGTCAAAATAAGTCAACCAAATCGCCGCTTCCGCTACCATAAAACACAACCCTCTCTCTTTGTCTCCCATCAAGTAATCTCCAGAGCCGGGAACAACAAAAGAGGAAAAAGCCGCTTTTGCCGGCGTTATTGAAAAAAGAATAGTAAGCAACAACATTAATGCTCCTCCTTTGTTTATCTTTTAAAATTTATTTAATAAACCAAATTTAAATTTATCGAAAACAACATTATCAACATCGATGGTGGCAATGTAAATACCGTTAGCTTCTCCTGCAAGATCCCCATCTATCCTGATATCATTTGGGCCAAAAAACCCGGTTACTCTTTTTTCAGTTATAAGCCTGCCAGCAAGGGAATAAACTCTTATTACAACATCCTCTGCCGAAGCGCTTAAGATAAATCTTATGGAAGCTTCATCTCCTCCTCTAACGGGAGAAGGATAAATATAAAATTCCTCAACAGCTAATTCATCTTCTTCATCAAATCTACCTGGTAGGAGGGAATCAGGAAAAACTGATTGATGATCATTGTTATAATAAATTCTATTCCATCCATCATTTCTATGATAACCGTCGGTCTCCCAACCGTATAACCATCCGTCACGCGAACCAATAAATAAATCCGAACGTCCATCTCCGTTTATATCGAAAACCAGCGGTGTCGAATAAGACCTCTGCCCCGTGGCGAAAGGAAATTCAACAACTTTTTCACCCTCTCCGTTATAAGCAAGAACCCCTCCGTCGGGAGAACCAAACACTATGTCCAGCAGAGAATCTCCGCTTACGTCAGAGAGACTCACTGAAGACTGGGTCTGCTCTGACAGGTGTATTTCTATTGGGAAATTATCGAGCAGAAAACCATTTCTGTTTAAAGCAAATATATTCGAACTGTCTGCAAAAACGACATCAAGATAACCGTCGTTGTTTATATCTCCAAGTGCCGGAGTTGAGATAAAAGTCTTCGCGGGAAGTTCCCTTTTCCACTCTATCTCTCCTGTTGTATCGACAGCAAAAATCACTTTCGAGCCTGCCGAACACAGAATTTCTTTAATTCCATCTCTGTCTATATCTCCCGCCACCGGTGAAGATAGGCTATAAGAGACATTCTCCTCCCCTTTCCTCCAAACAATCTCGCCAGCAGTTGAAACTTTTAAAAGAGTACCATCTGCCGGTAAAACGTATATACTATTTCCAATAACAAGTGGTGTGGCGACCAGCCAATCTCCAACGTACAGCGGAAACCCATCTGCTTCGACCAGACTATCGCCGTCCCATATGAGCAGGTGTAATTCAGAAGCTGAAGTACCAAAAAGTATTTCTTTACCTCCTCCGGGAAGAATGTCTGCTGAAGAAGCACTTCCGTATATACATCCGGTTACGGAAAGAGAATCCAATATAACATCGGAAGAGATATCGTAGAGAAAAACTCTTCCTTGTATGGTCATATCAAAAACTTCAAGATCCCCGTTCCCGGTAACGTCAGTTATAAGAGGAGAAGTGTATGTGGAATCGGAATATACAGAATCCATTAATTCAGCCATTTTGAATAGAGTTTCATCAGGATTTACTCGATAAACACCTCCCCACATATCACCCACATAAATGGTGCTATCTACGTTCTGCGGCGAAATTACATCCATTGACCCGCCGAATTTTTTAGGAAAGTTTGCAAGACTTCTGTAAAACGAAACATCAAAATACATAATTGTATCGGGAGAGGAAATATTTGAAATAGTTATACCCGTCCAGTTACCAAAATTATCATGCGTGCTGGGATCTGTTTCGGGTGAAAATTCGGAATTAAAACCTCCTTCGCTGAAAACATCCAACTGAGAACCAGAGGTGGCGGCAGTCCAATTTTGTATTGTATACAAATCTTTCTCGAAATCCTGAATGCCGTCGGCTTCCTCAAGGTCGACTCCCTTTGGAAATCCAACATTTATCATATTGTATAATTCCGTTTCTGCTATCTTTCTCTCGTCGATATGCCAGATTGCAAGACCACCTGAGTTTAAGTCACAGGGAAGAGAAGATTCGTAATCATCTATATCAACAAGAATATTATCCTTCCACACCCTATACCCGTTCGAATCTACTTTACTTGTACATGGACTAACATACCGGAGAGTATCGGGATTAACATAAGCGAATTTATTCTCTATTAGAAAGTACTCATCCGCGTTAATTGGAATTTTATAAATTCTCGGAATGGTTGAATCCATACTGCCTGCCCATTTCACAGGAAGGGAAGTAGAAGCCCTATCTATTATGTGAGGATTATCGAATCCAAGCTCAATTCTATTGTAAGCGCACAACCTTGGAGGTATAAGACCATTAATATTCCAATTACCACTACCCATAAGAGCCCAACCTCCCATACCCATAGTTTCATAGGTGATATCATATAAATCCAGAAGTCCTAAAGCATGCCCGAATTCATGACACAATGTACCCTGAAGATAAGAGGGAAAACTATCCTGAAAACTCGTCTCAGGCATCATAACGCCCGAATCTATCGTATCGCCGTCAGCCACAAGATAAGAGCCGAATAAGTCGTGCATACCGGAACCCTGTGCAACAATAATGTCATATGGAGAATTACCTAAAATATCAGACTGCCATCCCGATCCTGCATGAAAGACAATAACCTCATCAAAACCGGAAAAATCGGCATCGTAATCGGCTACTTCCACAGCATCCCGCAACAATTTAAAAAACCCAAGAACGAAATTATCCAGATCCCCGTAATATTTTATCTCATGAGGTAGAGAATATCCGGAATCACCCGTAGGGGGAAGAACTTCCCACTCAATCCATAATTTTCCATAAGAAACCTTATAATAGTAATTGTGCAAAAACTCCATCAATCGATTAAAATATGTTAAATCATGCGAAGGGTCATAACTAAGGTTTCGACTAATTGTAGTATCGATCAGAGTATCCGTTCCAACAGATGTTGTATCATACGTTGTATCACAAATAGATCCAAAACCTTCAAGATTGAATCTGCCATTACCCGTAGTAAGAGACGTGGTATCCTCCAAGAATTCAACTCTGATAACAGCAACACGTACTGTATCAACACCATTAGCCCTCATACCGCGATACGACTGCAAAATCTTCTGGTCTTCAGATTCTTCCGTTTTATACTTACGCTTAGGGCCAAAATACCTGAGATGGTCAGGATGCATTTTATAAACTTCTATCTGCTTTTCCATCAAACGTGGTATAACAAGTTTATTCAGGGAATCGATAAGCGCTTCATTCGTTAACGGATCCTGAATGGCTATAGATAAAATTAATAAAATCAAATTTTTCTCCTTTTATTTTCTACCACGGAGGGAGAGGGATTTGAACCCCCGTTCCGCTTTCGCGGAAACACGATTTCGAATCGTGCGCTTTCAACCGCTCAGCCATCCCTCCTCTTTTTAAAAAACTTTCTCAGCAAATTTGCAGATTCTTCCTTTAAAATACCGGATGCGACCTCAAATTTCCAGTTCCAATCTTTATTCCTCACGTCGATCACAGAACCAAAAGCCCCGAATTTTTCGTCACTCGCCCCATACACCACCCTGCTTATTCTTGCCTGAACCACAGCACCCGCACACATAAGGCAAGGTTCGAGTGTAGAATACAGAACACTGCCATCTAATCTCCAATCTCCAATAGAATTAGCAGCTGCAGTAATAGCTATAATTTCGGCATGAGCAGTAGGATCTTTAAGGGTTTCTTTCCTGTTTGCTCCTCTACCAATAATAGCACCATTTTTAACAACAACAGCTCCAACGGGAACCTCCTCATTGCTAAAAGAGTTCTCTGCCTCCTTCAAAGCTTCCCGCATCCATTTTTCATCTTCCGCCTTATTCATATAAATTTTTTCGTCAACAAGTACGCCTGAGAGGATTCGAACCTCCAACCTGCGGATCCGTAGTCCGCCGCTCTTTCCAGTTGAGCTACAGGCGTAATATAATTTAAAATATACAATAAACCCTTTTACTGTCAAGACTAATAAAAAGAGCCTTTTGTTCCTTATTTTTTGAAAGAAAACACGAGATTACACAAGATTGACACTGATAAAAAATTTAAACCACAAAGTACACAAAGGTCAGAAAGTTTTTATTTGTTTCTTAAGCTAATAGCAAACGGCCAGCCACTAAAAGCTATGCTTTAAAACTAATTAAACCGTCAATAAAAAGTATCTAATCAACTAAAAGAATTTTTCCTCTCGAAGGTACACTTTTATCTGCCTTTAAAACTCCAAAATACACTCCTGAAACGCATTTTTTGCCGTTATCCCCTTTCCCATCCCAGGGAAGAGTAATCGGCGAAGCGAAGCCGTCGCCTATAGAAAAAGATTTAACAAGTGTTCCGCTCACATTATAGATTGAAAACCGGGCGCCGGTGGCACCAACAGGTACATTCAACAAAAACTCCGTACTACCGCTAAACGGGTTGGGAAAAACGCTGAATTTTAACTGGGATGGATTAAGGGGAGAAACCTCCACTCCCCCCGTTAAATCCTCTAACACCCAAACGGTTCCTTCGTCATGACAACACACGTATATTTTACTTGTCTTAGGGTTCACGCAAATAGTACGAGGCGTATCCCCAACTCCTATAGAACTAACAAGAGAACCGGAAGAAACGTCGATAACACTAACACTATCTACATAATAATTCGAAACATAAATCCTGTTTATCTGCGGGTATACACCGACTGCAATAGAATAGTCCACAGCCTCAAAAGTATCAATCCAGGCATTTGTTGCACCGTCAATCACATGAACCTCATCCCGAGATTGTCCTGGCACATAGATGCGGTTCGTGTTCGGGTTTACACCAATCATTCCCGGACCGATTACAGTATTAATAGAAGTTATCAAAGAATCACCTTCTCCATCAATTACACTTACACTAAACTGTTCACTTGTATAGATACGGTTAGTTGCAGGGTTAACGGCAACAGCTAGAGGGCCGGCTCCAACCGAAATAGTATCAATAACAGAATTAGTACTGCCGTTTATAACAAAAACATTGTTGTCATAGGCATGTGCCACATATATCTTGTTTGTGACCTGGTTAACAGCAAGTCCATAAGGATAATACTCGACTGGAATATCGGTAACCAAAGAATTATCCGAGCAATCAATTACATAAACGCTGCTATCCGATATACTTGCTGCGTATACCCGGTTCCTTACAGTATCCACGTCAAGATCGTTGACACCTGATGCACCCCAAATAGTATCAATCACGGCACCTGACGCGCCATCGATTTCCGTAATCCAATATCCGTTGCTTACATATATCCTGTTTGTTGCCGGGTTTACACCGATTCCAGCGGCAATATATCCAACATCAATAGTATCAATAACAGAAACCTGCCCTGTACCTGTAATGGTAAAACACAGCACCAAACTAACAAGTATAACTCTTTGCAAGAAAGACATAACAGCCTCCTTTTAATTCAAAAATTTCAACAAAAATAAATATATTTAACTATTCTCTAATCCTCAGAAAAGAAAGAATTTACTTGGGCACATTCGCCGCCCCCAACTAAGCGCCGAATTTATCCAGTCGCTCCGCGTGAGCGAGAAGTAGAGATGTAAGGTAAAGAGAAGGGATCCGACCTATGCTTCCTCTATAACATTCTCTCTCGCTAAAGTTCGAAACACCGCTAATTCGTGCCCATTTGGAAACAATTAAAAGCGGAACAGGATGCCAGGAATGCGACTTAAAGGTAGCTGGCGTCGAATGGTCCCCGGTTACAGCCAAAACATCGGGAGAGAGATTCATTATTTCGGGAATATAGCTATCCGTTTCCTCGATTTTTTCGACTTTCGCATCAAAATTACCATCTTCTCCGTAAGAATCTACTTTTTTAATATGAATATAAAAATAATCGTAATCCTTATATGATTTTTTAAACACCTTAAATTCCTCTTCAACAGAAGTAGGTGTTCTATCAACATCCATTCCTATCAATTGCGTTAAACCTCTGTACATCGGATAATCGGCAATCGATTTCGCTTTGAGTTTGTAAATTTCCTGAAATTGAGGTAAATCAGGATAACCAGAAATCCCCCGAAGGACCGCAGCGTTTGGTTTTTCGTTTATTCCATCGAGCGCTTTTTGAATTTTTTCTGTTAGCTTGTTTATAATATCGGCAGTTTTTTTCGCGGATTTTGAGTCCGAAGTAGGAACGGAATTAAGAATTTTTTCTCCAACCCTTTGAGGGTCCGTATCCGTCACCTCCCCGCAAACATCACCTCCTCTCAGCCTGACTACGAATCGATGCTCTTTGCCGCTCGTAAAAGAGACCTTAACTCCTTCTATTTTAGAAATTTCTTTATTTAAATGTTTGACTATTTTTTTATTTACTTCGGTAGCTATCCTCCCGGCTCTTCTGTCCTTAACAACACCTTTTTCAACAATACAAAAATTGCCTCTTGCAGTCAGATCCCCTTTTTTTACTTCTACCCCCACACCTAATGCTTCAAGAATGCCCCTGCCAATTTGATATTTAACAGGATCATAACCGAAAAGAGCAAGATGAGCCGGACCACTCCCGGGAGTTATTCCGGGGAAAACAGGATCCAACAGACCACACTCATTTTTAGAAGCAAGGTTGTCCAAATTTTTGGTTCGCGCAATCTCAAGAGCCGTTTTGCCTTTATAGGGCAACCCTCCAAGCCCATCCATAACCAGTAAAACAATCTTTTTATCATTTTTTTTCGTAAGACTTGTAAGAATCTCAATCGTATCGTACACTTAACCTCCTAAAAATTAAAATCTCTAAGCAGAACCAAGATAATGGTCACTCCAAACAGGATCAGTCAGTTCATGCATTTCTTTACCGTAATTTATCAGTCCCTTATTAAACCCGTCATCTTTTAAAGCAACAGCCGCATCATCATCTGCCGGATTTACATTATGTTTTTTTATTACCTCAAGAAACTTTCCGCGATGGTCTCTAATAAAGCAGGGCATAATCCAATTCTTGTGTTCCTCAGCCGGCTGCTTATATCCGTAATTAAACTGCCATTCTCTTATATCTTTGAAAAACCCGGAATGTATTATATCGTTTAAATTGCGTCCTTCTTTAAAAGCCTCATACACGTTATCCACAGTGTAAGGAACGAATACACATGGGGTAACATTCCCATCCCAATTAATATAGAAATAACCTCCGGGTCTTGCGCCTGCGATACATCCGTCAGACCCAGTGGCCGTACTCCAGAAATCAGCCACGAAGATATCTTCTTTGCGCATAAGATGCCACTCCCATTCATACAATCTGGCTCTCTGTTTTGGTGTCGGCATTAAATCGAGAGTAAATTTTCGTCCTATCGGCATATACTGGAAAATCCAGGCATACATAGCACCAATTTCCTTAAAGAAAAAATTCCTGAATTCATCGGAAGTAATCACATCAATATTATGACTGGTAGCAGTTACGGACAACCCAAAAGGAACTCCCGCATTCTTTAGATTACCCATGGCTTTTAATATTCTATCAAAAACCCCATTTCCTCTTCTGTCATCGGTTTCCTTTTTTAATCCTTCGACCGATATAGCCGGAGTAACGTTACCTAATTTAGCCATCCTTTTCGCCACTTCCTCCGAAATCAAGGTACCATTTGTATACATAAGGAAATACGTGTCATCATATTTTTCATAAATATCAAGAATAGTTTTACCATACTTATCATCCTTATACATCAGGGGCTCCCCCCCGGAAATTACGATAAATTTCACATCCCATAAATCACGCGCTTGATCTATTATTTTTGTAAAAACACCCCATTCCAATTTTTCATTAAATTCAGCACCACTCGCAGCATAGCATCCCTTACATCTTAAATTGCATTTTTTCGTCGGGGATATAGTCATAAAAACAGGCGGCCTTTCTCCATATTTTTTTAGATATTCTAACCTATTATAAAAACCACCGAAGAAAACATTTCCCAAAAAAACTCTAAGTAATCCCTCAATTGAATCTCTCGACAAATTTCCTTTTTCAACAGATCTCTCAATACTTCTAAAAATCGATCTCGCCATATAATACTTGTCTTCCTGAACTCTTAAAGGCCTATTATCCGGATTTTCTCTTATCAAATCTGCATATATGCGCCTTTCCATACTACGCACCAACAAACCTCTTAGCTTCTCTTTGTTTATCGCAAAGTTTGCGGTCGATGAAATTGCCTTAAAGCTCGCTCTTTTTATAAAATCCATACATACCTCCCTCCGAATTTCACGCCATAGTTTTTTTAAAGATCCAACTCCAAGCCAAAACTTTTAATGAATTTTTTTAATAGACTTTTATTAAGCTGATAGAAAACCCATCTTTTATACCGCCTCTTTAAAACCAAACCCGATTCTTCAAGCCTTCTAAGATGATGGGAAACAGTAGGCTGGGAAAGTTTTAGCGCTTCAACAATTTTAGAAACATTTTTTTCCCCTTGATTCAGTATCTTCAATATTTTCAACCTGGTACCATCCGCCAACAAATAAAGAATACTATTTATATCCATCAAACCTCCTAATAAGCTAAATTACAAATTTAATATATAGACGACTATCTATATATCACTTTTTCCACTATAATAAATTATTGAGTTTTGTCAAGGGGGGCTACCTCCCATTTTTTACCACAGCACACACAGAGCAAAAAATAGATTCTTACGTAACTTCCTTATCTTAAAAACAAAAATCCGTTGTAAATACTTGTGAATACCAGATTTGTAATGTTTGAACACAAAATTTTGGGAAGGCAAGCAACTTTGCCTCTTGACAAAGTTCCAAAATACTTTAATTATAGAGTATCTCTTCGGGGTTGGGTGTAATTCCCAACCGGCGGTGAAAGCCCGCGAGGAGCAATCCTGATTCGGTGGAATTCCGAAGCCGACGGTGAAAGTCCGGATGAGAGAAGGGAATTATATTCAGAAAACCCCGAAGAGGGGTTTTTTATGAATAAATTAGATGAATATTTTTTAAAAGAAACATTTGAACTTGCGAGAACCGCTGAAGGAATTGTTTCACCCAATCCTCTTGTTGGAGCCTGTGTAGTAAAGAATGGAGTTATTGTCGGTAGAGGTTATCATAAAGGGCCGGGAACTCCGCACGCTGAAGTCGAAGCTATCACAGAAGCCGGAGACAAAACTAAAGATGCTACTTTATATGTTTCTCTCGAACCTTGTTGTCACCACGGAAATACACCTCCATGCGTAGAACTTATCGAATCCAAAGGAATAAAAAGGGTTGTTGCCCCAATAAAAGACCCCAATCCTCTTGTCAATGGCAAAGGTTTTAAACGCCTGAGGAGTAAAGGAATCCAGGTTAAAACAGAAATTCTCGAAGAAGAAGCGAAGAAACTCAATTCTTTCTACTTAAAATATATTACAAAGAAAACCCCTTATGTTATTTTAAAAGCGGCCATGACCCTTGACGGGAAAATCGGAGATCCTAGCAGAGGGATTTACAAAATATCAGGCGACGAGTCTCATAAGGAAGTTCACCGCCTGAGAAATAAAGTAGATGCAATTCTAATTGGTGTTGGAACTGTCTTGAGTGATAATCCAGCCCTGACAGTACGGAAAGTTAAAGCAACCAAACAACCCTACAAAATCATAATAGATCCCACTCTTAAGTGCTCTGCGGACGCAAAAATTTTCCGGGGAGGAGGTAAGGTCATTCTTGTTACGACTAAAAAAGAAGCAAAAGAAAAATATCCTGATGCAGAAATATGGATTTTTAAAGAAAAAAACAGCTTCATAGATGTTAAAGAGATTTTGAAAAGAGCAGGCGAAGAGAACATCACTTCGATTGTGGTGGAAGGGGGCAGTAAAACTTTTACTCAATTCGTTAAATCTGAAACAGTGGATAAATATCTTCTTTTCTTTTCTCCTTCTTTTATAGGTAAAGGAGTTTCTTTAATCGATTCCCCTTTGAAAAGAGTTTTTTTAGATGCAAGTGTAGGGAAAATAGGAGAAGATATTTTAATAGAGGCTAATAATGTTTACGGGAATAATTAAAAATGTAATCAAGCTTGATAGAGTAAAAAAGAATAAAAACGATATGGTGATTCACTTAATGCTGCCTTTCCCCGCGAACACGGGAGACAGTGTTTCTGTGAACGGTGCCTGTTTGACGGTTTCTAAAATATTGGGGAAAACCTATATCTTCGATGTTTCTTCCGAAACTCTTTTCCGCAGCAATCTTTCTAATCTCAATGTTGGCGATTGGGTAAATGTCGAACCTTCACTCACCGCAGGGGATTTACTTCACGGACATCTTGTTTACGGGCATATAGACGGAGTCGGTAAAATTTTGAGCATAAAGAAAACCCGGGATACCTATGAATTTATCCTTGAATATCCTTCCGAACTTTCAAAGTTTCTTGCCGAAAAAGGCAGCATTGCGCTCGATGGAGTTTCTCTTACTATTACCGAAGTAAAAGAAAAAAGTTTTAAGATTGTTATGGTTAAGCATACTTTATTAAATACAAACTTTAAATACAAAAAAAGGGGAGATATCGTGAATATTGAAATAGATCCACTGGCAAGATATTTGCAAAGATTATTGGAGTTCAAATGAAGAAGTTTAGTTCCATAGACGATATAATTGAAGACGTCAAAAAAGGTAAACCTCTTATTGTGGTAGACGATGAAGACAGAGAAAACGAAGGGGATTTTGTAGTGGTTTCAGAGAAAGTTACTCCCGAGACAATAAATTTTATGGCAAAAGAAGGTCGTGGTCTGATTTGTGTTTCTCTTACCCAGAAAAGATTAATTGAACTTGAACTTCCCCTAATGACTACAAATATTACGGCCCGCCACGGAACGGCTTTTGCTGTTTCGGTTGATGCTAAAGATGGCACAACTACTGGCATTAGTGCGTTTGATAGAGCTGCAACCATTAAAAAACTTATTGATCCCAAAACAAAACCTTCGGACCTTTCAAGACCCGGGCATGTTTTTCCTATAATGGCAAAAGAAGGTTGCACCTTAAGAAGAGCAGGCCACACTGAAGCTTCTATAGACATTGCCAAGATAGCAGGACTATATCCTTCAGCTGTTATTTGCGAAATAATGGATGAAGACGGAACTATGGCAAGGTTGCCGCGTCTCCTCGAGATCGCGGATAAGCATAATCTTAAAATAACTACAGTAAAAAGTCTGATAGAGTACAGACAAAAAAGAGAAAAACTAATTAACAGAGAAACAGAAGTTGCCTTTCCTACTCATCATGGAAAATTTCGGCTTATTCCTTACACAAATGTTATAGATGAGAAGGTCCATATTGTTCTTGTCAAAGGAAAAGTAAGTAATCAAAAGGATGTTTTGGTTAGAGTTCATTCGGAATGTTTAACCGGAGACACGCTTCGTTCTCTCCGGTGTGATTGCGGAGAACAACTTGTGAATGCCCTAAAAGCTATACAGAAAGAAGGTAGAGGCGTTTTTCTGTATATGAGACAAGAAGGAAGAGGGATAGGGCTGCTAAATAAACTTAAAGCTTATAGTCTTCAAGACGAAGGATTCGACACAGTCCAGGCAAATGAAAAGCTGGGCTTCAGGATGGACCTACGCGACTATGGAATAGGAGCTCAGATACTAAAAGATCTTGGCTTATCAACCATTCGTCTTCTAACAAATAATCCGAGAAAAATTGTGGGTTTGGAAGGTTACGGTCTCAAAGTAACCGAAAGAGTTCCAATAGAAATCGAACCGACGGAAGAAAATATTAAATATCTAAAAACAAAGAAAAACAAATTAGGTCATACACTTAAAAATGTTTAAGAAGGAGGGTTTATGGAATACAAGGGTTTAATCAAAGGAAAAGGAATTAAAATAGCAATTATTGTACCCCGATTTAACTCCAGAGTAACAGGGATATTAAAAGAAGGAGCGATGGACTGTTTAAGACAGCATGAAGTAAAAGAAGAAGACATCGATACATATTGGGTCCCGGGTTCTTTCGAGCTACCTATGCTTCTTTCCAAGGTTGTAAAAATTAAAAAATATGATGGGTTTTTAGTCCTTGGAGCTTTAATCAGGGGTGAAACACCTCATTTTGATCATCTCGCGACGGAAACAACAAAAGGTATAGCCAAGATATCACTCGAGATAAAAAAGCCTGTAGGGTACGGGGTTATAACTGCCGACACAGAAGAACAAGCTTTAAGTAGAGCGGGGATGAAAGTCGGCAATAAAGGATGGGATGCGGCTTTGACAACTCTTGAAATGATAAACCTTTACAAAGAAATAGAAAAGTGAAGAGTAAAGGATCAAGAAGACTCGGCAGGATACTTGCGGCTCAAGTCCTTTATCCCAAGAGGATAAATCTTAAGCTTTCAACCGCTCATCTCGAGAAAATTATTAGTTTAAACAGACAGGATTACGATGAAGAAGCTTTAGCTTTCGCAAAAACCCTGTTGAATCTGGTAGAAGAACACTTAGAGGAGGCAGATAAATTAATTAAAACGGTTCTTGAAAATTGGGAATGGGACCGACTCTGCGCTATGGATAGAGCCATTCTTGGGATAGCTGTATTGGAACTGCTATACTTGCCTGACGTTCCTGCAAGGGTAACAATTAATGAAGCAATTGAAATTGCAAAGGAATTCTCAACTGAGAAATCAGGTATATTCGTCAATGGTATACTTGATTCAATCGCGAGAGAAAAAGGACTTTTATGATATATGGCGTAATTTCTGACATACACGGAAATTTAGAAGCGCTTCTTGCTACCTTAGAAAGCATTAAATCTTACAAAAAAAAGATAGACAAAATTATATGCCTGGGAGATATTGTGGGTTATGGAGCAGATCCGGGTGAATGTATCAGAATTACCAGGGAAATTTCTGACGTTATTCTTGCCGGCAACCACGATTTCGCGGTTTGCGAACAAACAAGCATAGAAGCTTTTAATGCGTACGCACGCGCAGCAGTTCTTTGGAGTAGAGACGCGCTGAATGAAGATGAAATTAATTTTTTGAAAGATTTACCTCTAATATATGGAGAAAAAAGCACGGATTTTGTTCATTCTTCCCTACATCGACCGGAGTCCTGGAGATATCTTTCCGGAACTCCTGATACATATATAGATTTCCAGATTATGGAAAAAAATGTGCTTTTTGTAGGACATACTCACGTCCCGGTAATTTTTGAAAACGAAGGAATGGAGGTAAAAAGACTAAATTCTTCTGAGTTATTCTTGAATCCGAACAAAAAATACATTATAAATCCCGGTAGCGTGGGGCAACCGAGAGATAGGGACCAGAGAGCCTCTTTCTCTATTTTTGACTTAGAAAACAAATCTATTGAAACGATCCGTGTCGAATACGATATCAAGGAAGCACAAAGAAAAATCCTGAATGCCGGACTCCCCGAAGTCCTGGCTAATCGTTTAAGTTACGGAGGATAACAGGAAGGAGAATCTTTGGATTGATACCGTTCAAATTTTTTTAAATATCTCATTTTATTTCGATTTTATGAGAAATAAAATATCAAAATTTAAAAAGCAAAATGACAGATCAAAATTCAAAATCATACTTTACTCTAACCGCTAAGTCCAAAAAAATCGTGTTATCAGTATTATTCGTTGTTACTTTTTTAGCTGGGAGGTTAGGAAATTAAAAAACAAAAAATATTTAGTGTATTTCGTGGTTGAATAAAATGTTTTTTTCTGTGTGTTCTCTGTAACTTTGTGGCAAAAGAAATTTTTTAACTTTGATTTGTATTTTTTCATTTTGATATTTGATTTTTAATTTTTTAGAAAATACCTTGACAAAGAAAGCGGATTTTCTATCATAAAGTTATGAGGATAATTTTAGCTTCTTCCTCAGAGAGAAGGAAGGAGGTTCTTAAACAACTCGGAGTAAAAGCAGAAATTATAGTTCCAACTATTGAGGAAACTATTCAGAAGACTCCAGTAGAAACAGTGGTTAGCAATGCTACAAGAAAAGCTACCTGGGTTTTTGAAAATAAAAAAACCATTAAAAAATCAATTGTTTTAGGTTTTGACACCTTAGTCTTTCTGGGAAACAAAATAATTGGAAAACCCATAGACAGGGAAGATTCCATCAGAATGTTAAAAGAATTATCGGGAAAGTGGCACGAGGTGTACACAGGAGTCGCTGTTTTAAAAGATGGAACTCTGTTTCAGGATTATGATAAAAGCGAAGTAAAATTTCATCAATTAACACATTCTCAAATTTCATATTATGTTAATTCGGGTCAAAATCTAGATAAGGCCGGGTCCTATGGAATTCAGGATAAGAATATGTCTTTTATTGAAAGGATTGAAGGTAGTTTTTCCAACGTAATTGGATTTCCTTTAGAAGTTAGTAGAAATCTATTAAAGGAATCCGGCTGCAATATACTGTGAGAAGCAAATTATGATTTGGGCTAAAACCATTAAATGGTGTGGAGAGCATGCAAGATTAATCGATCAAAGAAAGTTACCTCATGAGGAGGTTTACGTCGAGGTCAGAACGGCTGAGGATATGTGTAAAGCAATTAAAAATATGACTATAAGAGGAGCACCAGCTATTGGTGTAGCAGCGGCCTATGGTATTGCTCTTGCTGCTTTAAACAGTAAGAATAAAGAATCTTTGGAGAAAAAGATAGACGTAATTGAATCAGCAAGGCCAACTGCTCAAAATCTTTTCTACGCGGTAAGGAGAATGAGAAAACTTCTGAAAGGTAAAGATGTTAATGCTTCTCTTTTTGTCGAGGAAGCACTTAAAATCCACGAAGAAGACAAAAGGCTCACTGAACTCCTTGGAAAAAATGGCTCCAAATTAATAAAAAACAACTCGTTATATATGACTATCTGTAATGCCGGGGCTCTTGCAACAGGTGGAATCGGTACTGCGTTGGCTGTTTTTTACAAAGCTAAAGAAGAAGGAAAAGAAATTACCGTTTTCATTCCAGAAACCAGACCTTTTCTTCAGGGAGCAAGACTTACTGCCTGGGAACTTAAAAAAAACGCTATAAAATCTATTCTTATTGTAGACAGTGCGGTTTCACACATACTAAAGACTGAAAATATTAGCGGTATATTTACAGGGGCAGATAGAATTGCAAAAAATGGTGATACCGCGAATAAAATAGGCACATATTCTCTCTCTTTATCTGCAAAAGAAAACGACGTTCCGTTCTATGTCGTTGCTCCCAGCACGACTTTCGATCTCGAACTAAAAGACGGGAAAGATATTCCAATAGAAGAAAGAGCAAAAGAAGAAGTAACAGAATTTATGGGATTGCCTACTGCGCCAATTGACATAGATGTAAAAAACCCTGCCTTTGATGTTACTCCCCACAGGTTCATCAGCGGTATTGTTACTGAAAGAGGTATAATTTATCCTCCGTTTGAGGAAAATATGAGTGTAATCGAATGTTGATTTTTCTTCTGCTTCTTGTTGAAGAGGATGTTTTTAATCCAGTTTTACCTCCACCGGAAATAGAGCCCGAAATAGAATGGTTTAAGCAAATAGAAAAGAGTTGGATAAATGTGGCTTTAAACAGAGAAATAGATTACAACTTTGTTGCATTTAAATTTAGGAATTTATCTCTTGAAAGCTTAAACAAAAGGGACTTTACGGATCACTATCGAATTAAAGCTTCTGCTAAATCAATATCTTATAATCTCCAGACTAATTACGTTGAATGGGATGGAATTCGATTCTCGAAGACATCGGGATGGAAATGGCTTGCAGAAGACAAGAGTTATTTCCTTGGTTGGTTTGAAGCTTTTAGCTGCCAGGACTCAGTTGCTGCCGACTTTGGGGCACGTTTTTACCCGTTGATAAGACCTTTTTTTCTGGGAGGATGGCTTAACTATAAGGAAAGTCTGGACTATGGTCTAATTCTTCAATTTCATTTTTTAAGAGGAGAATTGGGTAAAGAAAGACAGTGTGTCGGCTTTGTGAATGATTGTGGTGAAATCAAGGTGGGCAAGTTCCGCGAGCGTTTTCCGATTATCTTTTATCCCCTCGAAGGCTTCTTCCCAAAAGTTGGAGTTTTTTATGGGACAAGAATAAATCTTTTTGATTTTAAAATTATTGGAGGTAGAAAATATTTTTATGCGGAGGGAGATGATATTCTTAGTTGGGAAGAAGGAGAGGTTTATTTCGCGAATATCCAGTTTGAAAAGGAAAAATTCGGGATTCAGTACTTCTATCAAAATAAAGGCATGGTGAGAGAATTCGGAGAAATTCACGCAAATGGAGGGTTAGGAATTTTTGGCTCAGAGGTCAGTCTAACCGGTTATCTTACACCAAGAAAATATATTACAGGGGGATTCTCTCTATGGTTGAGGACAAAATTCTCACCCTTTTTCTCAATTAGAAATTTATCTTGGGCGCCCGAGGATAACTTCCAGGAACCAGTATATTACCTGGGGATAAGATATGCTCAGTGATTCTGAAAGGAGAGTACTCTTTTTTATTATTGCTGTACTTCTTGTAGGAAGCTTAACGGGGTTTTTTCATTCTAATCCTGAAGAAAAAACAGAAAAACTTACATCCTTCCCTATAAGTATTAATTCTGCAACCGCTGAAGAATTAGTTCTTCTTCCGGGTGTAGGAGATGTAATAGCAAAAAGAATATTGGAATATAGAAGCAAAAATAATGGTTTTAAAAGCAAAGATGAAATTATGAGAGTTAAAGGTATAGGTAAAGTTAAGTTTGAAAAAATAAAGGACAAAATTTGTGTTGAAAATCCAGAGCAAACAAAAAAAGAAAATAGCCACAGATGAACACAGATAAAAACAGATTAAAAAGTTTTGTTGTTTTAAATAAAAAAATTGGGATGGGATGGTATCAGTGTTTATCAGTGAAAATCAGTGGTTAATTATTGGAGGTAAATATGGAAATGAAATTGATAGATATTGAGCGCCCAGAAAACGCAAATGTTATAATAGGACAAACTCATTTTATAAAAACCGTAGAAGATATCCATGAAGCTCTTGTTACTTCCCTGCCCATGATTAAATTCGGTGTAGCTTTCTGTGAAGCTTCAGGCGCCAGACTAATACGTCATAGCGGGACGGATAAGGAATTAGAAGACCTGGCGGTAAAAAATGCAGAGAAAATCGGAGCCGGGCACTCCTTTGTTCTAATTCTTGGCAACGCTTTTCCGATAAACATCATGAAATCACTAAAGGCTGTGGATGAAGTTCTATATCTCTATGCCGCAACTGCGAATCCAGTCAAAGTAATCGTCGCCTGTGAAGGTGAACAAAGAGGTATTCTTGGAGTGCTGGATGGAGAGAAGCCCCTTGGAGTCGAAGGCGAAAAAGATATTGCCGACAGAAAAGACCTGCTCAGAAAAATAGGATATAAACTTTGAATGTAATATGAAATATGAAAAAAGAAAAAGGCACAGATATTTTAGAATTTATAAGCAATATTATCTACGAAAAAAAGCAGGTTGAAGATTACGGCGTTTACCTTACAATAGGTAAGGTTTTTCGATTCACAGGTAAGGCAGATATCGACTTCGGAGACAGCGAATACAAAAAAAGCGAAATACAGAAGATAGAACCTGTGAAGCGGAAAGCGGAGGATAAATACGGTTGGTGGGAACTCACCGGTGGCGAATATTTAATAGAATTCAATGAAGAACTACAGGAAGTACTTCCTGATGCCAAATTAGTTATATTACAGCCCTCAGAAAGAATAACTTTAAACGGAGCTTTTCATGCAACGAAAGTGATCGAAAAAAAGGGGAAGATAAGATTAACTCTTTATGTGGGGAAAAACGGAATAAATATAAAAGAAAATGCGAGAATCAGCAAACTTATTGTGCTGGATTAACTTCAATCTTCAAGATACAGGATGAAAAAAAGAGTTTTGTTTATATGTACGCACAATTCCGCTCGGTCACAAATGGCTGAAGGCTTGCTTAGTAGTTTGTTTGGTGAGCGATATGAAGTTTTCAGCGCGGGAACCGAACCCGGGGAAATTAATCCAAATTCAATAGAAGTAATGAAAGAGATAGGAATCGATATTTCTAATCATTATTCTAAAAACGTTAAAGATTTAATAAATGAAGATTTCGATTATGTTATAACTGTATGCGGCGGGGCCAAAGAAACTTGCCCCTTTTCCCCAGGAGGAGGTCAGCAGTTACATAAAGGGTTCGAAGACTCATCCTCATTTTCGGGCAGCAAAGAAGAAGTACTGGGCAAATTCAGGAAAATTAGAGATAACTTAAAAGAATGGATCGAGGAGTTTTTCAATGGAAAAAGATAAAGCTTTAATAATAGTCGATATACAGAACGATTTCTGTCCGGGAGGAGCACTGGCAGTACCAGAAGGAGATAAAATAATACCCATAATAAATAAAATGTCCGGAAAATTTAAAAAAGCAGTTGCCACACAGGACTGGCACCCCGAAAGTCATAAGTCTTTTGCAGTAAATCATCCGGGTAACAAAGTTTACGATGTCATTGAATATAAAGGCATAGAACAGGTACTATGGCCGAAACATTGTGTGTCGGGAACTCCCGGTGCAGCATTTCATCCCGCCCTCGATACGGAAAACGTAGATTTAATTTTAAGGAAAGGAAGCAACCCCGAAATTGATTCTTATTCGGCATTCCAGGAAAATGACAAAAAAACCCTGACCGGTCTTGAAGGATATCTAAAATTTTTAAATGTAAAGAAAACTTACTTCTGCGGACTTGCCCTTGATTACTGCGTTTTTTACTCAGCGATGGATTCAAAACGATTAGGATTCGAGACATATGTCATAATAGATGCCACAAAGGGAATCGATTCACCCGAAGGAAATATTGATAAAGTCTTAAGAGAAATGAAAGAATCTGATATAAAAATAATTAAATCCTCGGATTTTTAGGAGGCAGGATGTTACCAGTTGAAATTAGTTCAGGTATATATTGGATAGGTGTAGACGACCGCACAACGGATTTGTTTGAAGGTCTCTGGCCTATAACAAGGGAAGGCGTCTCATATAATTCTTACCTGATAAGAGATAAGAAGAAAGCTATAATAGACATGACTAAATCTATCAAGGGAGACGAATTCTTTGACAATATTAATGAGATAGCTGCTATAAAAGATATAAATTATATTATCATAAATCATATGGAACCCGATCACTCAGGAATACTTAGAACTTTCCGAAAAATTTCTCCTAACGTAAAAATTTTAGGCTCACAGAAAACAAAAGAAATGCTCCAAGATTTTTATGGTATAAAAGACAATGTGGAAGTCGTGAAGGACGGCGATGAAATTTCACTGGGAGAAAAGACTCTGAGATTTTTTTCTACCCCAATGGTTCACTGGCCGGAGACAATTATGACTTACGAGGTTTCTAACAAGATTCTTTTCTCCTGCGATGCCTTTGGAAGTTTTGGAGTACTTGGAGGAAGTATTTTCGACGATGAATGCAAAAATCTTAACTTTTATATGGATGAAGCAGTCCGTTATTACGTTAACATTGTTGCCAAATTCAGCAAAATGGTTCGGGGGGCCATAGATAAACTAAAAAGTGTTCCTGTCGAGGTAATCGCCCCTTCCCATGGAAGAGTATGGAGAAAAGATCCAGGCATGATAGTAGAACTATATAAGAAACTTGCGAGTCTTGAGAGTGAGCAAGCCGATTCCGGAGTTACTTTAATATACGGTTCGATGTACGGAAATACAGAAAACATGATGAACGCGGTAGCTCAAGGTATTTCCGGGGCAGGTATTCCTCTTGAAATATTCGACGTTTCCAGAACTCACGTAAGTTACATCCTACCTTCCCTATGGACAAAAAGTGGTGTAATGATTGGGGCGCCGACTTACGAGGCAGGTCTTTTCCCAACTATGGGAGACGTACTTCGCATGGCAGAACTTAAGCGCATAACAAATAAAAAATTCGCGATGTTTGGTAGTTACGGGTGGAGTGGCGGAGCTTTAAAAGAAATAAAAAACATAGTCGAACCTGTAAAATGGGAGCTTACCGATTCTTTCGAGTTTAAAGGAGGCCCTTCAAAAGAGGAACTCAAAAAAGGAGAAGAATTCGGCAGAAAATTTGGCAAACTACTTAAAAATAATTAACCACAGAGGCCACAGAGAAAAACAAAAAAACACAGAGAACACAGAGAAGCATTACACTTTTCCTTGTATAATTTTAAATTTGCAATTTACAATTTTCAATATCCAATTTACAATGAGACATTCTTCGAATGTCGCTCTCACTCCACCCTTAAGCCCACGTTAATAGATATTTCGAATGTTCTATAATCAGGATTAAGGGTATTAAGAATATTCATGTTTATTCTCTTATTTTAAATAAAGTGAAGGACTTATTTGAAACATTTATAAGACTAACAGAGCTATGGGCCTCTCCAAGGGTTACTTTTCCCTGAGGATATTCAATTTTTTTCAAAAGATTTCCCGTTTCACCTTCAAAAACAAAAAGTGTAGAGCTTTCCCAGCCCTTTCCTTCTTTTCCAATAATAAAGACTTTATCTTCTCTAATTTCTAATTCTCTAAATCTTGGTACATCCTTGGGCCATCTTTTTTGTCTGGGTCCCGGTGCCCACGCTTCTTTATGTTTCCAAAGTATATCTCCATCTTTTGTATTGAAACACCATAAATAACCAACTCCAGATATAACATACACTCTTAACCCATCTTCTGAAAAT
Source organism: uncultured bacterium (assembly GCA_964485935.1). Taxonomy (GTDB): domain Bacteria; phylum Hydrothermota; class UBA3072; order UBA3072; family UBA3072; genus JAFGHJ01. The sequence continues at coordinate 36,265 of CAZALG010000002.1, forward strand.
TTGACAACCATATCTCCTCTAATTTCAAGAGGTACTTGCCATTTTAAGTTTCCACTCCAATCGAAAAAGAACAGGTACTGCTTCCAATCTAAAGTTAATGCACCTGTGGATATTTTATCAAGAATTACAGCAAAACCTTCATCCTCACGTTCAGCCATTTCTCCTGTTCTTGCCGAAAATCTATATTCGGGAAGGTCGCAATGTCCTAATATTTTTCCATTTTTATCGATAACATACAGGTAAGTTGGTTCTGTCCCGGTCCCGGAAAATGATAGTATGGCAAACTGTCCATCAGGTGAAAATTTTGCGAAGAAAGCAGCTGATTTCTCTTTATCTGGGTTCTCGATTTTTTTTATTAAATACCCATTTTTATCATATAAATAAAAAGAACCTCCTGTTTGAAACGGTTCTTGCCAGTCTAAATTTGCGGCTATCATAAGCCCTTCGTCTGAAACCGCCACCGGTGATGGGCCTTGAATCTCAACGATTTCGTTTCCTCTTGAATCGTACAATACACCGCCTGAATATTTGGGGTTATATTCAGTCGGTTGCTTACTCACCAATAAATGTTTTTTTTGTGGAGATGAATAAATATAATCAGCCCCCTTTTCCCAACTAATTGCTATACTTTTTAAAATTGAATTATTACTATTGTAAAACCTGAGTTCTTTAACGTAATAGGAACTATTTTTGGTTCTAGTAGCACGGGAACTAACTTTCTCCCCTCTGCGTGATATCTTAACAATACTAGGATATTCAATCTTTAATTCACCTCTTGTTTTAACTCTATCCACATATCCTTGTTTCCATCCCAATGATTTAGCAGTTTCAATCGGCACTGTCGCCGTATCGAAAATAGCATCGACTATTACCTCATCAAGATTTTTCTCATAGATAGTAGTCAGTTCTATTTCTTGAGAATCATCCTGCGCTAAAACTGGTAACTTTACTGAAAGTGTGAAAATAGACAAAACGATTAAATTTAATTTCCATAACATTTTAAACCTCCTTAATACATATTTACTTAACTCATTTTAAAATCCAAAGTTTAATGAAAAAATTAAAGTAAAGTCATACGAGCTTGAGATCGCTTCTCTTACTTCCGGATAGTTGCTGTCTCCGGAATTCCAGGCAAGAGCTAATTGTAAATGCTTAAATGAAAAAACACCTTGAATAAATGAGTTCCACTCTGGATCTTTACCAAGTTTGTCTATCTCTAATCCAATGCTTATATTATCAAGACCAAGCGGTTGTCGCAGAAAGGAATTTAATATCTTGAGCTTCTTCAAACGGGGGTAAAAGTCTATTCCGAGATAGTACCAATCAAAGGGTTTATATATGAAACCTCCGCGGCCGCGAATCTGTATTGGATCGTAAATTACATTACCGGAGAGAGCGACTCGAAATTTATCATTAACCACGAATAAAGTACCAATATTTGAACTATTTTTTCTTACTTTTATACCTGCAGCAAAAATTCCAAATCTTTTAGCAATAATTGGCATTTCTACTTCTTCCAGTGAAGTTGCGGCAAAATAGAACCCAAAAGCGTATAAAGAGACAAATGCATTAATCCACTTAATTTGAGGGTAAGCAGAATAAGAAGGATTTCCCCCCAAAGTATCTCCTCTTGTTATATTAAGCTCTATGTTTGTGAGTATGTTAATCTGATATTTTCCGTTTACTCTTAAGAAACCCAGAGCACCCGGATTGTTATAGACTGAAGTAGGATCATTAACTTCAGCCATCATGCCTGCTAAAGAAGGAGTATATGCTTCTTCTCCAATCGATTGAAATATAAACAAAAAACTTAAAGAATATATCAATCCAATCATAGTTCTCTCACATTGTTGTCCCGGTAAAATTCATAAGATTCATCTAATAATCATAGTTTTATACGTTTTTCTATCTTTCCCAATTTCTACTCTTACAAAATAAATTCCTGAATTATCGCTAATCCAGTTAACCGAATAACTGCCTGCTGATTGTATGCCATCGACCAAAAAAGCAACTTTCTGTCCCAATATATTATATACATTTATCTTCACTTTTTCTCTACTGACAACATTATAATTTATCTTAACATTAGAAAAATTATTTATGATTGAAGAAGTCAGTAAGACTTCCTTCTTTTCTTTAATACCTGCTCCGCCTGTATATCGTATAATGTAGAGTCCATCAGAGCAATCCGCCACATAAATTAAGTTATCCTGAG
>CAZALG010000003.1:0-35275 GCA_964485935.1 uncultured bacterium
TCTTTCAAATGACAAAGAAGAGTTTTTTGATAGGCTTTCAAATGTAATGGAAACGGCAAAAGAGTCTTTGGAACTGAAGAGAAAAATTATAGAAGATTTTACGCGTGAAGGTTTATATCCTTATACGCGATACTATTTAAGAGAGATAAAAGAAACGACTGACTCTTACTGGGCAAACCATTTTTCCACCATAGGGCTTATAGGGATGAATGAAGCTTGCGTCAATCTGTTTGAAAAAGGACTGATGACAGATGAAGGAAAAACGTGGGCAATAAAAGTTCTTGAATTTATGAATGAAAAAATTTCTGAGTTTCAGGAAGAGACAGGGAATCTTTACAATCTTGAAGCTTCTCCAGCTGAGAGTGCTTCATATCGTCTGGCCAGACAGGATAAGGAAAAATTCCCCGATATTTATACAAAAGGTACGGCTTATCCTTACTACACCAATTCCGTTCACCCGCCTGTTGATGAGGTAGATGATGCCTTTAGCGTTCTCGAACATCAGGATCCCCTTCAGGTTTTATTTACAGGAGGGACAGTTGTTCATATCTTCCTTGGAGAAGCCATTACAGATTGGAAAACGGTTAGAAATTTAACGAAGAAAATAGTCGAAAGATTTTCCTTGCCATATTTTAGTTTCACTCCTACTTTTTCAATTTGCCCGGTACATGGTTATATATCGGGAGAGCATTTTTACTGCCCATATCCACATACCGAAGAAGAGTTAGAAGAGTTCGGACAGACCGTGGAACTTGGCAAAGTAACACTACAGAAAATGAGAAATGGATCCTATAAAAAAATTGAGGGAAAAAACCCGGAGAAAAAAGAGCTGAAAGTTTTTTTAAATAAAGCAAAATAGGAAAACAAGGAGTTAAATTGACTGAAAATTTGAGAGAAGAAAAAACGGAAGACACAGAAAAAGTTTATGCTGTAAAAGCCGAAGTTTATTCGCGGGTTGTTGGGTACTATAGGCCGGTTCATGATTGGAACGAGGGTAAAAGAGAAGAATTTAAAGAGAGAAGATATTTAAGAACAGAAGAATAAAATAGGTGATCAAGTCTTTTTTAGGAACTAGCTTAATAGAGTATCCTGGTAAAGTCGCAGTAGTAGTTTTCATAGGGGGATGTAATTTGCGATGCCCTTTTTGCTATAATCTTGATCTTGTTTTGCCGGAGCTACTAGAGAAAATCCCCGATATACCAGAAAACAGAATAATTGAAGAATTAAAAAAGAGAAAAGGTTTTATAGATGGAGTCTCCTTTACCGGGGGCGAACCTCTTCTTTCCCCCGGGGTGCCGGATTTTCTTAAACGAATAAAAGAAGAAGTGGAAATTGATATAAAAGTCGATACTAACGGGACTCTGCCGGACAGGCTAAAAGGAGTTATTCCTTTTGTCGATTACATATCAATGGATATAAAATCTTCACCGAAAAAGTATTCTCTTGCTACAGGGAACAAGACTGTTTTTGAGAATGTTGAAGAAAGTATAGAGATAATAAAAAATACGAAAGAATATGAATTCAGAACAACAATGGTGCCTGGTATTGTAGAGAAAGACGACCTTAAAGAAATCTGTAAAAAAATAAAAAAAGTAAAAAAATATGTTCTTCAGGGTTTTAGAAATACGAAAACACTTTCTCCTCAGTTTTCTGAGAAGACCCCTTATCCGAAGGATTATTTAATAGAATCTTCTCATCTTTTAAAAAATTGTGCAGAGTTTGTCGAAGTTCGCGAATAAAAAGGAGACTCTTTTAGCCGGAAAGTCATCTTTTTTCTATTCTTATAATTTCAGGTAAGAGAGGGCTTCTTTTTAGTAGCTTTTTATCAATAAATAAGAACGAAGAAAAGTAAAGTACCATTAGAGACATGCCTAACGCGAAACCCGCAAGATCTGTCCGCCAGATTCTTTTTCCTAACGCTACTCCGCCAGCTAGGAAGAAAAGAGGCAGAACAAAATTCAAAACTGTTGCTTTAAAAACATTTTTGTTACTTGTATAAAGCTGAACAATATCTCCTGCTTTTGAACCTATATCGTTTCTACAGATTACTTTTCTTCCTTTTTTGTCTATGCGGCAAAATTTGGCAAACTCACAGGAGTCACAACTTTGAGTGTTTTCTATAAAAACAGTTGCTAAATTGCCTTCTGTTTTTATGACTTTACCTATCCCTTCCATGATTTATATAGCCACAAAGTCCCTAAGACACAAAGTTGCACCCCGCCCCAATTATTATATTTATTTAAAAATAAAGAATACAAAGTTTTTATTTCTTGTTTTTTGTTGCTAATTGCTCTCTGCACACTACTCTCTAATTTCATTTAAACAAAGCTGTACTTAGGTAGCGTTCGCCTGTATCGGGTAAGATTGTAACTATCTTTTTTTCTTCGGATAAACCTTTCGCCAAATTTAACGCAGCCCACACAGCGGCCCCTGAGGATACACCGGCGAAGATTCCTTCTTCACTGGCTAGCCTTCTTGATGTCGCAAATGCGTCTTCCTTTTTTACCCTTATTATCTCATCGATTATTTTTAAATTTAAAACATCCGGTATAAAGCCCGCCCCTATACCCTGGATTTTATGAGAACCCGGTTTACCTCCCGAGAGGACAGGTGAATCTTCTGGCTCCACAGCTACAATACGAATTTTTCTATCCTTAATTTCTTTTTTGAGAACTTCGCCAACGCCGGTTATTGTTCCCCCGGTTCCTACTCCGGCGACAAAAACATCGATGTCAGGAACTTGCCTTAATATCTCTCTGGCTGTAGTTTTTCTGTGTGTTTCCGGATTTGTTGGGTTGGTGAATTGTCCAGGACAAAAATAACCTTCTTTTTTCTCAAGTTCTTCTGCTTTTTCTACTGCCCCTTTCATCCCGTGAGCTCCGCTGGTTAAAAGAACCTTCGCTCCGAGAGCTTTTAATATTTTTATGCGCTCTTTGCTCATTGTCTCTGGTATAACCAGTATTAGTTTATATCCTTTGACTGCTGATACATAAGCAAGTCCAATTCCTGTGTTACCACTTGTGGGTTCTATTAGAGTGTCACCGGGCCTAATTTTTTGAGTCCTTTCTGCTTCTTCGATCATGTTAAGCGCGATTCTGTCTTTGATCGAACCGAGGGGGTTAAAAAATTCAAGCTTACAATAAATTTTTGCAGAATTTTTACCGTGCATTTTATTAAGTTTTACAACTGGTGTATTCCCTATTAACGCGAGAATATTTTTTGCCACTCTGCTCATTTTATTTTCTTTTTCTTTTTTCAAGGCGAGGGTGTTCGGCGACAAAAACAGAAGTATAATCAGGAATGTTTTCAGTTATCCAGGAGTTGGCTCCTATATTAACATGATTCCCGATTGTTACCGGCCCCAATATTTTAGCTCCTGCTCCGATTACAACATGATTGCCGATGTTGGGATGTCTTTTGTAATCTTTTTTGATATCTCCTTCTTTCTCTTTTTCGAAATGTAGGACACCAAGCGTTACGTCCTGGTAAATTCTTGCCCAATCGCCAATAACCGATGTTTCTCCTATTACTACGCCGGTCCCGTGATCAATAAAAAAATAGTTGCCGATTGTTGCCCCGGGATGAATATCTATCCCTGTTTCCGAATGAACGACTTCGGAAATCTCCCTGGCGTATCCTTCTGCCCCATATGTATAGAGAAGGTGGGAAACTCTGTGAATTTCGATAGCAAGGAATCCCGGATAAGAGCGAATAATTTCAGTATAAGTTTTTGCTGCGGGATCTCCTATATAAGCTGCTTCGACATCTTTTTTTAGTCTTTCCCTTACTTCGCCTGAATTTTCTAATACATTACCGACTATTTGTTCTACTTCTGCTTTGTTTTCGACATAAGGACTTATTCCTTCGACAAAAAGCTTGCCCAATTCTCCGATTTTTGCAGTTAACTCTTTGTTGTTTTCTTTCTGGGTAAGTTTTCCGCAGTTCCAATATCTAGGAAAAAGAACTTGCTTTATTAAATTTATTTCTTCAAACGGATACTTCCTTGAAGAAAACTTTTGCGTTAGATCTGTAACAAAAGGAGCCCCATCTCTCCCGTACGATTTAAGCAGAAGCTCCACTGCCTTATTGCCCTTTTTTAGTTTCATTTTATAACCTCCAGATTCAAACTGCCAAATAGCATATTAATTGATAAGATATAGATTAACACCCATAATTGTCAAGGCTTTAGAAAGCTTTTATACATTAAGCTGGAGAAACATTTACAGCTCGAAAACATATGTCGTTGAAAACTAACTACTTAAAACAGGGCAAAAAAAGAGCTATTTTTTTCTGTTTCAAAAACATGCTTGACAGAAAGGGTTTTTTCTGTTAAAATGTAAGTATTGCGAGAAGATAGTTTTTGAAATTATGTGTTTTAATATAACAAAGTTTTTCTTTTGTCGGGAACAAGGGAAAAAAGTTATAAACTAATTTAAATCAAGGGGGTTAAATGATCAATAAAAAAAGTTTTTTCTTAATTACTCAAATTTTATTAGTGGTGATTCTTTTTGTGGGAAGTTTGTCGTGTTGTCGTAAAGAACCGGAGGTAGTGGAAGTAGAGGTAGAAGAAGCAAAAACTTTGGATGAATGTCTGGAGAAACAGGGGCCTCTTAAATTTGATGAGAGTGTACCTCAACAATATAGTGTAACCTCAACATTGTATAATAGAGATATTGGGGGGGATGTTGTAAGCAGTGTGCAGTTAAAGGGAAGCTTTGTTCGTTCGGTAGAAGAAAAAGAGGTTGTCTGCAGATGGAATAATGTTAGAATGTTTTCGACCAGAGATATAGCGGGTGAGTTTCCGGACGGGAAACCGCTGGATTATATGGAGGGGTTTGCTTATTCTCTTTCCGATGGGATACTGACAGAAGAGTTCTATAACGATTTCCCTGAGGAAGACAGGACTTTTATGAAAACGCTCATCTGGGATGCGCCCTGGCTTGAGGTGGCATATGTTGCGATAGATAGTATTGAGTACAACAGACCATATTTTTCTGATGATTTAGAAAGAAAAGAAGTAGAAGCGCAGAATTTCGCGCTTTTAAAAACAAAGAATTTAAAACTAATATGGACTGGTGTTGCTAAGAAAAACGGAGAGGAATGCGCTTTGTTGGAGTTTAAATCTCTTTCAAATCCTGTGGAATCGAAGACGGATGTTTTGAGTGTAAAAGGCAGATCATGTTGTTGGGGTAGTTTTTGGGTTTCTCTTAATGATCACCAGGTTGAATATGCAGTAATTAATGAGGACGTGATAATGGAGATGAGCGTTTCAGGGAATCCGCTCGGACAGGTATTAAATATGCAGAGAGAGTTGATTTTTAATAAAACGAGATAAATTGTTTCTTTTCGTTCAAGTTTTTCTATAGTAAAAAATTAAAGGAGCTAGATATGAGTCTATTTGGCGGAATAGAAGCTGGCGGGACAAAATTTGTCTGTGCGGTTGGCACAAACCCCGGGGATTTGCGAGATAAATTCCGCTTTGAGACGACAACTCCAACTGAGACTATTGATAAGTTAATTGAATATTTTAAAGAACAGAATAAAAGAGAAAAGATATTGGCAATAGGTATTGGTTCTTTTGGCCCGGTCGATCTAAAAAAGAAATCTTCTACATACGGATATATAACTTCGACACCAAAGATTAAGTGGCAGAATACTAATTTTTACGGTAAAATAAAAGAGGCGTTTAATATTCCCGTAGGTTTTGATACAGATGTAAACGCTGCCGCGCTCGGAGAACACCAGTGGGGAGCTGCAAAAGACGTATCGGATTTTATTTATATTACGATTGGTACGGGTATTGGAGGTGGAGGGATGATCAACGGAGGATTTTTACACGGATTAGTACATCCTGAAATGGGGCATATATTTATTCCGCACGACAAAAAAGCTGATCCTTACGAAGGGATATGCCCTTTTCACAAGAATTGCTTTGAGGGTTTGGCATCAGGCACAGCCATAAGAGACCGCTGGGGAGAATCGGGAGAAAAATTGGGGAAAGATCATCCTGCGTGGAAGCTGGAGGCTAATTATATTTCCTTAGCAGTGATAAATTATATTTGTACTTTATCTCCCGAGAGGATTATTCTCGGCGGAGGAGTTATGAAACAAGAACAGATGTTGCCACTTATACACAAAAATATAAAAAGGTTTCTTAATGATTATATTAAAGCCCCGGAGATTACGGACAACATCGAAAAATACATCGTGTTGCCGGAATTGGGAGACAACGCAGGCGTACTTGGAGCCATTGCTCTGGCTGAAAAAGTTTACGGTCAAAATGGTACGTAGATAAACTCAGACAGATTAGCAAGATTTGTTATTTTTGTTAGAAAATTCCCTCTGATATTCAAAACATAGTAACTGATTAACATAGATAAACAAAAATTTATTTAATTAAAACGTATTGGATTTTTGTTAATTGTTCTTTTTTTTGTCGTTTCTTTTTCTCTGTACGCTCAATTCGCCGTCGGGTTCGAGGCGGACGATTTTTGCTTCGGAATAATACTGTATGTTTTTCTCTCTGAGTTTCGACTTTAACTGGTCTTCTGTTAGATTTGTTTTTGCAAAATTTTTCTTAACAAGTTTTCCGTTTTTGATTATGATTGAAGTATCTCCGTATATTATTTTTGTTATTTTTTTTGGGGCTCTGCAAGCCAAATATTCGCATGTTTGAATTAATACAACGAGAGTGATTATTGCTGCTGTAGAACGCAGTAGAGATACGACTTCTTCAGGATAAATCATTACATCTCCTACAGCAGAACCTAGAGCAATCACTATTAGTATATCGAAAAGGGTGAGCTGGGCTAGCTGCTTTCTCCCTCTTATTCGTATCACAATAAAAGCCACAAGGACTATAATTGTGGTGCGTATAATCACTTCTAACACCTGATTAAAATCTATAAAGTTAATCATTACACATAAAATTATTGATTATTATTATTATGTCAAGTAAAAAATCAACGTGATAACCCCTCGATTTGTCCCTATTGACATTTAGAATGCAAGAAAAGAAATAACTTTATAAAGATTTTCGAATTTCTTCGAGATTCTTTTTCGCTTGTGGGGCCGTATTAAACAAATTGTTTAATGTTTCGCATGCATACTCTTCACAATAAGCGCAGTTTTTAACGTCTTTTTCTACTGCGCAGACCCTTACTTCACACATGCTACAATAGCCTATGTGTCTTCTTCCTCTGGAGATACATCCGTCACAATTTATATCCTCGATTTTAAACTCGTGCTTGTACTCTTTGGACCACTCTTTTGCAATACGCTCCCTTTCTTTGTCGTTAGCGTTTTTTGTGGCAATAAAAGCAGGACATTCACTACAGACAAGACCACAGAAGCCAATTATTTTCTCCATATTTCCTCCTTAAAAAGTAGTTTTACGACAATGTTTCACGTGAAACATTGTTAGGTTAAAATAGAAATAGCGTTTTCTTTGAAAGTTATCGTTTCTTTGCAATTAAACTTTTCTCCGGTATATCTACCGTAGTATAATATTTTATCCGCTAGGCCTTCAGGTATTTGTTCCGGGTTTACCGCTCTGACGAATACCCAGTTGTACTCTTCTGCAAGATCGTTTTTTCTCCGTGCGAATCTTTTTATTATTTTTACATCCAGACTCAGCAGCAGGTTAATATGCTCGAGGAATACAACGGGCTTGTTTTTTGATTCTAAAAGGTGCAGGGTTATGTCAGGTTTAAGGATTTTTAAAGGAATGCTTGCAATTCCTCCTCCTGCTCCAAAATCAAGAATTCTTTCTCCTTCTTTTATTATGCGACAGGGAATTAGAGAGGGGAAAAGAAGTTTTCTTAAAGCTTCTTCTTTCTTTAGCTTTCTTGAAATGAGGTTTATTTTTTTATTCCACAGCATAAGTTCCTCGAAGTACAGCAAAAGTTTTTCTTTCTTTTTGTTTTCGTACTCGATGTTTAGTTCTTTTAAGGTTTCTTCGAGAAAATGTTTCACGTGAAACATTAATAGTGTATTTTTAAAGATAGCGCTACTTTTGGGGAACCTCTTTGGTCGATTGTAAGCTCGCTTTCGAAGCCATATAATTGAGCGTCCACATAGGCATCCAAAATCCCGGTTGCCCAGACTAAAGCCATCCACCAGCCGATTTCTCTTCTTTCGTCAAGTTTCCCGTCAAGCAAAGCTTGTTGTTCAGTTGATAAGATGGCTTCTCTTTCAAGTTCGTTTATTTTTAGTTGGATCTGAACTTCTTTATATATAAGATAAGATTGGGCTCCGCCGATTATTATTCCTTTGACATATCTTTCGGTGTAAAATTGACCGCCGCCGGGTATAATTGTGGTTAAAAGCATTGCTGTTTTTGCGGATTTAGAAATTATTAAAAGTAAAGAAAACATTCTATTTTAAAAAGGCGACTGTGACGCCATCCCCTCCTTCGTAATGAGGTGGGGTTCCTATGCTTTTTACTCTTGTGTCTTTTTTTAGTTTTTCGTGAAGCATATTGCGTAATATTCCACTCCCTTTTCCGTGAACTATTCTTACTGAATTATAATTTGCAACGATTGCTTTGTCAAGAAAAATATCCGCAGATTTCCAGGCTTCTTCTTTGGTCATGCCGCGAACGGAAATTTCCAGAGGGGCATCGAAGTCTACATGAATTTCAATTTCGGAAGGCTTACGTGAGGTTTTAACGGATTTTCTTTTTTTCTCCTCTTTTTTTGCCGGAGCCTGGGCGAAGGTTTTCTTGTATTCTTTTATTGATTCTTGCGAGGCTTTTGTTTCTTTTATGTCTTTTATTGTTTTTTCTACAGTGGAACGCGCCTCAGCCACAATGGCGTTAGCCTTTTCTTTTGCTTCTCGTAAGATTTTCGTTTTTTCCTTGTTAATGTTTTCTGTCATTTTGTCATACTTTTTCTTTAATTCGTAATACTCTCTTTTGAGTTTGTTTGTTTCCTTTTCTTGTTCTCGTAAATTTCTGTTCCTCTCTGAGAGTTCCTCGATTAGTTTTTCTGCCTCCAGGCTTTCGGTATCTATAAAGTTTTTTGCATCATTAATTATTCTTGGCGGTAAGCCAAGTTTCTCGGCGGTTAATAATGCTCTTGAGCCTCCCGGAATACCAATCTGCAGATGATATGTTGGGCCATTTGCGTATTCCATCGAGCCGTTAATCATTCCTTCTTGATTTTCAACGTAAAATTTCAGAGGGCTTAGATGAGTTGTGGCAATAACGAGGCTTCCTTTGTCTTTTAAGTCGTTAAGAAGAGCAATTGACAGAGCGCTACCTTCAACTGGATCTGTATTTCCTCCAAGTTCGTCAAGCAGTATAAGGCTGTTGTCGTCAGCGCTGCTCAAGATTTCTTTAAGATGTACTATATAAGAAGAAAAAGATGACAAATTTTCTTCCATAGACTGTTCGTCTTCTATTATTCCAGAGATTTTCGCGGAAGAACCGATTTCGCTGTCTTCTTTTGCCGGAATAGGAATTCCAGCCAATGAGGATAATACGTTTATTCCCAGATTCTTAAGGAGGACGGTTTTCCCCCCGGCGTTTGGCCCGCTGATCAATAGAATTCTTTCGTTTTGCCCTATTTCTAAGTCTAGGGGTTCAACGTTTTCTTTTCCTCCGAGCAAAAGGGGGTGGTAACATTCTTTCATTTTTAAATTGCTGTTTTCAGGGAAATGCGGTATGATGCATTTGAATTCCTCTGCGTAAAGCGCTCTGGCTTTGAGGGAATCTATTTCTGTTAGGATTTTGGTGTTTTTTTCGATAGAGGGAAATCGTTCAGCAACTTTTTCGGTTAAATATTTGAAAATTCTTTTCTCTTCTGATTTTATATCTTTTTCTATCTCCGAGATTCGGTTGTTGAGAGTGATTATTTCTCCTGGTTCTATAAATGCTGTATTCTGAGTGCGGGAAAGGTCAACTATTATTCCTTCTACTTCATCTTTTCTATCATATTTAACAGGAAGAACAGTTCTTCCCAATCGGATAGTTATAATCTTGTCCTGAAGAAGGTGTTCTTTTTCTTTTAAAAAAACATTGAGTTTTTTTTCTATCTTTTTTTCAATAGCAGCTTTTTCTCCGTAGAGAGATTTCAATACGGGAGTTGATGTGGGTATTATAGAACCGTTTTCGTCTATAAAAGCAACTATTTCTTTAGCAAGAGGGATTAGTGGGTTTAGGCTCTTGCCTAGTTCTTCAAGGGTTTTATTCTCTTCGAATAAGTTTTTAATCTCCCCTGATAGATTTAACAGCTTTCTGTAATACAGGAGTTTTTCTCCCGATAAAAATTTGCCCTTTTCAGGAGCTCTTTCGTTTTTTAAGATCTGCAGGTTAGGAATAAAATGCGTTAATTGACTGATCTTCTTTAAGCGTTTAAAGGCAAGCAGTCTGTTTCTCTTAGGTATATCCGGGTTTAGATTTAAAACCGCAGTTTTGCCGGGGGCGGAATCGGCATACCCGGAGATTTTTTCTAATAATAAATCTAATCCAATTGAGCTTGAAAGTTTTTTCATTATATTTTATTGCTCGTTTCCTCGAGCTCTCTTTTCCTTTTTTCTTGTTTGTCAGGAATGGGAATTTTTTCTTTATACTGGTCTATCCCTTTTATTCTTTTTTTCAAAAAATTTTTTAAAGGGATTCTAACAATAATAGCTGCTTTATAAAACAAACTGTTGCTTAAATTGCTATTTGGTTCTTTAATAGGAGTTAGGCTGATAATTAGGAAAATTACTATTATAATAATTAATCCTTTAATGGCGCCTATAGCTGCGCCAAGAATTCTATCGAGAAAAGCAAGGGGGGTTTTATGAATGATTTTTGATAAGATAGTAAAACAAATACTTATTGCGAAAAAATAGACCAGAAAACTTACGACGTACTTCATAATACCAAATTCTATTCCTAAGGGGAGGTACATTGCGAGAATAAAAGAAAGTATTAGGCCGCCAATTTCAGAAATCTCAATTATAAAACCTTTTATAGTGCCCCATAAAGAAAACCCAGCAATAACTACGAGAGACACTAAGTCAAATAAATTCATTTTAATTTATTTGAAAATGATTTTAAGGAGATACTAAAAAGAGCTAACTCAGTAAGGGCTAAGATTAGCTTAAGCGTTAACCACTCCTTCTTCCCTTGGAAAGATCTTTACGTTTTCTTTGTCTTTTTTCACTTGGTTTTTCGTAATGTTGATGTTTTTTTATTTCGCTTCTAATTTTTTCTTTTTCACACAAACGCTTAAATCGTTTGAAAGCTTTCTCAAAAGATTCGCCTTCCTTAATTGTTACTCCTGGCAAAGATAAATCACCTCCTTTAAAGTTTTTTATCCTTTTTGTTTTTTTATTCCTTTTTGTCTTTTACTCAAATATCAACAAAATTATAATAAAGATTTTCTATAAGTCAAGGCTTTAGATGTTTTAGAGTGCTTTTCGGAATTATTTTTAATTGTCATTCTGGATGACGAAAAATGCAGGCAGGCGTTTTATCCTATTGACAAAAATAGCTTATTTTTTATTTTCAAAAGTATGAATTATTTGCTTTTAGTTATCGGACTTATTCTACTTGTAAAATGTGCCGATTATATGATAGACGGTGCAGTCGAGCTTACAGCGATTTTCGGATTTTCGTCTCTGTTTGTAGGACTTTCGATTACTGCTTTGGGAACCAGTGCGCCGGAAGCAGCTGTCTCGATTAAAGCAGCTGTTTCGTCATATCCCTCAATTTCATTTGGAAATATCCTCGGAAGCAACATCGCAAACATTGGACTTGTTATTGGCCTAGGCGCCCTTATCTGGACTATTAAAGCCAGAGAATCGACGATAAAAAAGGAAACACCTTTTTGTCTTTTTGTAGCGATTCTAACTGTTTTGATGGTTCGTGATGATTGGTATGGCCGAAGTGATGCAATTCTTTCTCGCCTTGATGGGATAATCCTGCTTGCTCTCTTTTCCCTCTATATATGTTACCTCTATTTTATGGCAAGAAAAGACAGGATGGTTTTTCGTCTCGACACCGACCTGCCAAAAATCGAGTATTCGAGAAGAGAAGTGTTTAAATCTTCCGTTTTTTTAGTTGTCGGTATAGCCGGAGTGCTTATTGGAGCCCATCTAATTGTAGACAACGCCGCAATAATAGCAAGAAGGTTGGGAGTTTCCGAAATTTTTATAAGTGTTACTATAATAGCTCTTGGGACTTCTTTGCCGGAAATGGCGACTTCCCTTGCTGCAATGAAAAAGGGAGAGCATGATATTGCTATAGGTAACATAGTCGGAAGCAATATTTTTAATATTCTTTTTGTCTTAGGGTTAACAGCAACCATACGTCCTATTAGATTTCCCCTTTTAGCTTTCAAAGACTTGTTAATAGTTGTCGGGATATCTGCTATACTTTTTGTCTTTGTATATACAAGGAGCAAAATATCAAAAAAAGAGGGGGGAACACTTCTTCTTTTTTATACGATTTATATAGTTTTTGCAATTATTAGAAGATAAAGTATTTACAGTCTTGGAGTAAAGTCTATCCTGTCGTTTAATTTTTTAACAAATTCCCCTGCAAGACGGATGGCATTTTCAATATCCCTTAGAGAAACAATCTCGACGGGAGTATGCATATAGCGGTTAGGGAAACTAATTAAACCTGTAGCTACACCGCTTCTGGTAAGCTGTATAATATTAGCGTCGGTACCGGTTGCTCTTGGGGCTGCCTCGATTTGATAGTCAATTTTGTTTCTCTTTGCGGTACGGAGTAGCATATCAAATATAACAGGGTTAATATTAGCGCCCTTTGCGATCGCCGGGCCTTTATTAAGAGAGATGTCTCCATATTGTTTCTTTTCTGTAGTTGGGTGGTCTGTTGATGTTGTTACGTCAAACGCCAATCCCAAATCCGGAGCAATTCCAAAAGCGCTGGTACGTGCGCCTCTAAGCCCAAGTTCTTCCTGTACGGAAGAAACGCAAAATAAATTTGCCTCGACTTTTTCCTTAGCCAGATATTTTAAAAGAGCTCCCGTGGCAAAAACACCCGCTTTATTGTCTGTTGCTTTTGTGAGCGCAAGATCATTCTGTAGTTCTTCCATTCCCAATTGAAAAGTTATAGGGTCTCCTATAGACACGATACTTTCTGCTTGTTTTTTATCCTTTGCCCCTATATCTATCCATAAATCCTTTAACTTGAGATTTTTGTTTTTTTCTTCCTTCTCCATCATATGGATGGCTTTTCTGCCGATAACTCCTCTTGTCTTTCCTTTCTTTGTGTAAATGTCAACTTTTAGACCGGGCAAAAGAGAAGGGTCAACTCCTCCTATGGCCTTGAAGTATATGAACCCATCTTCATCAATAAAATTGACCATAAATCCGATCTCATCTGCATGTCCAGATACCATCAGTTTCAGCTTTCCCTTCCCTTTACGAAAAGCTATTACATTGCCATGGACATCTGTTTTTACTTCATCGGAATATTTTCTTACGAATTTTCTGTATATCTCCTGCGCAGGTTCCTCAAAGCCCGAAGGGCTTGGGGCTTCTACAAGTTCACGAAAAAACTTTTTTAATTCTTTATCCATTTTTTTCTCCTTAAATTTATTATAGCCTGATGCCAACAAAAGTCAAGATTATATTACTGGATATACAAGGCTTTTTGTGATTAAGAGTTTTACGACTGATTGAAAGGATTACAGCTTAAAGAGCAATCCCCTTGACATCCTGAATATAATATATATACATAAAAACATGCAGAGAATACATATATGGGTAAGCGGTGTTGTTCAGGGGGTTGGTTTCAGGTATTTTACTGTAAGACAGGCAAGAGAATTAGGCGTGTCGGGATGGGTGAGGAATACCCCGGGCGGGAAAGTTGAGATTGTAGCCGAAGGTGAAGAGTGGCAATTAGAAGAGTTTGCTCAAAGTGTAAAAATAGGTCCTTCTCTTTCCTCTGTAACAGGGGTAGAAGTTAAAGAAGAAGAGTATCAAAATGAATTTGAAGGATTCGAAGTGAGGTTTTAAAATGGAAGAATTAAAAAAACATATTAGAGACATACTGGATTTCCCTAAAAAGGGTATACTTTTCAGGGATATTACTACCCTGCTGAAAAATAAAGAAGCTTTCAGGGAAGCTGTTGACTGCATGACTGACTTAATAAGAGGTAAAGAGGTAGATCTTATTCTTGGTGTAGAATCCAGGGGTTTTATTTTTGCGGCACCGATTGCGTATAATCTTGGTTTGCCTCTGAATGTTATCCGTAAACCAGGTAAGTTGCCCGCCGAGATTGTCAGTGAATCTTATACTCTTGAATACGGTGAAAATACAATAGAGTTGCATAAAGATGCAATAGAGAAAGAGGATAAGGTTGTTATTATAGATGATTTACTCGCAACAGGAGGAACAGCTTTGGCTAGCGCTCATTTAGTAGAAAAATTTGGAGGCAAAGTAAGTTCTCTCCTTTTCCTCGTAGAATTGACGGAGCTTAAAGGTAGAGAGAAACTAAAAAATTATAATGTAGAATCTGTAGTAAAATATTAAGATAGGTTAAAAAAACATGGCGAGAGCTAAAAGCTCCCGCCTGGAGAAATTAAACACTCAGACAAAAAGATATCTCAATTTGCCTGTATTTAAATTATATAACTTTTTTTTCTTTTGTCAAGGTGACATAAATGTCACACATTGATACTTACACTCAAGCCCAAAAGCAAACGCTTGTTTTTCTGTTTTCAACAAAAAACCGGTTATATAAATGTCTTTTTGTTGTTCTCAAATGTAACGTTTCTTTGTATGTCGCAGGAAATTTTGTATGCTTGACAAGCATTGGGTTTTTTGATAGTATTTATTGAGCTAATGAAGAGAAAAGGGGGAGTTTAAAAAGCTTTTTTGTTTAAATAATAAAAGAGAAAAGAAAAAAAATGTTTATAGCAATATTTTATTCTTCCTTGGTTTCTCTTTATGAGAAAAAACAATTGGCCATAATAGAAAACCAAACGAGCTTGCCGAAGATAATGTTGCTTTTTTAGATAGAAAATCATTGCCGGAGGCTAGTTGAAAATCTTTTTGGAAGATATTCTGTAAAATAAAATGAAAATAGAAATCCCGTATGGTCTGGGAAGAGAAGAGTTAGATTTACCTGAAGCCTTTAAAGTCGAGATAGCTTATCCAAATAAAGTATTTTTAAGAAAAAAAGAAGCCACGATTGAAGAAGCTCTGGATAAACCATTGAATTGCCTTCCTTTTTTAAAGTGGATAAAGAAAAAAAGAAAAATTCTTTTTATAATTAACGATGCTACGAGACCCACTCCTACTTTTGATATACTAAAAGAGCTGGATAAAAGAATGAATCTTGAAGAAACAAAATATATAATAGCAACGGGTGCCCACAGAGAACCGACCGATAGGGAGTTGGTGCTGATCTTCCGAGAATTTTACGATAAAATAAAATCTAATATAACAATTCACAACGCCAGAGATAAAAAAAGCTTAAATAAACTCGGAAGAACAAAGAGGGGAACAGAAGTACGCATAAACAAAGAAGTTATAGAAGCAGAAGCCATAATCTCAATTGGTTCGGTCGAACCGCATTACTTTGCGGGTTTTACAGGAGGAAGAAAATCTTTCTTTCCCGGACTCGCGGGATACAGCACAATCGAGCAAAACCATAAACACGCTCTGGAAAAAGGCGCCGAACCTTTAAGCCTGGAAGGAAACCCAGTTTATCTCGATTTATTAGAGGCCTTTAAAAAGATGCCCGATATTCCAAACTTTTCAATTCAATCAGTAGTAAAAAACCAAAAAGAAATATGTGAAGTATTCTGTGGCGATATACATGAATCCTTTATAGAAGCGAGCAAGTATGCAAAAAACGTCTTCTGTGTCGAAGTAAAAGAAAAAGCGGATATTGTGATAACAGGTGCAAGACCTCCACTGGATAAGACCTTATATCAGGCGCATAAAGCAATAGAACATGGTAAACTCGCACTCAAAAAAGAGGGAGTACTTATATTGGTTGCCCCGTGCGATGAAGGAATAGGACCTGATAATTTTTATAAGTTACTGTTATCCTCTGATGATCCGGAGAAAGTAATAAAAAAAGCGAAAGAAAATTACCTGTTAGGGTATCACAAAGCGGCAAGGATTGCATAGCTATCAAAGAAAGCTGAGATATGGGCGGTTTCCGAAATCAAGAATGAAATTTTAAAGAACACATTCATAAAGACCTTCAATTCTTTACAGGGAGCTTTTACTAAAGCAATAGAAGAAAAAGGAAGAGTAGACAAAGTTCTTATACTTATGGACGGAGGAAATACAGTACCGAAAGTAAGAATTAAACCTCAAAATATTTCTTGAGGAGAAATTCTATGAATTATACAACCTTGATGATTTTTGAAACCGCTTGATTCTTTATTCATCTACTATTTCTACTCTATTTAAATAATCCTTGAGTTCCGATAAACTGTTTTTAATCTCCTCTGAATTTCCGTTTTTTGCTGATGATTCAATCTTTTTCCCCAACTCTGACACCCCATCGAATCCGTAAATGGACCCCGAACCTTTCATGCTATGACCAAGTCGTTCTATTGTTTCAAAGTCTTTTCTTTTTAGTGAAGCTTCTAATTTCTTTATGTCCTTCTCTCTGTTTTTTAAGAAATTTGGAATCAGTTGGACTGCATAGCTGGGAACATTTACTTTGATTTTGTCATCTCCTGTTCTTTCCTGCATTGTTTTACCCTCCTATTAAATTGTATTCCGCTACTTTCATGCAGTTTCTCCCAGACTGTTTTGCCCCATAAAGAGCTTTGTCGGCTTCGTTTATGAACAAGCTTGCATTCGTTCTTTTATCTGGTTTAGTCGTTGCCACTCCGATACTTATGGTAACGTTCTTGCTTACCGGTGAAGTCTTATGTTTGATTTTTAACTTTTTGGTTTCCTGGAGAAATCTTTCCGCTACCTCAGAAGCTCCCATTTTATCCGTATCCGGAAGCACGGCAATAAATTCCTCTCCTCCATATCTGCATAAAAAATCTCTTGGTCTTTTTAAAGCATTGTTTAATGTCTTGGCAATTTTTTTTAGACAGTCATCGCCGTTTAAGTGGCCGTAAGTATCATTATACGCTTTGAAACAATCAACGTCGAACATTATAAGCGAGAGAAATCCTTTTTCTCTGATAGCGTTTTTCCATTCTCTTTTGAAGAATTCTTCGAAATAACGGCGGTTGGGAACAGCGGTTAATCCATCCAGATAGGACATCTGTTTCAATTTTTTGTTAGCTTCATTTAACTGCTCAGCCATTTCATTTAATTCTCGTTCTCTTTCTTTCCTGCTGTCTGTTTCCATCTTCAATCGTAGCGCAGAACGGACTCTGGCTAACAGCTCTGTCACATTTATCGGTTTTGTTATGTAATCCGTAGCTCCAGCCTGGAAAGCTGATTGGAGCTGTTTTTCTTCTCTGTTAGCTGTAATCATTATAATCGGGGTATCTTTTAAGGATTCTTCTTTTTTTATCTTGGTACAGGCTTCTATGCCGTTTATTCCAGGCATTATTACATCCATCAGGATAAGGTCTACGTCTCTTTTTTTGTTTTTGCCTTTTAGTCCAAGAAATTTGAAAGCTTGATCGGCTGAATTGGCAAGATATATTTTATTATAACCTTTTTCGCTTAAAATTGACTTAAGCACTAATAACTGATCTTCAGAATCGTCAACAATAAGAATATTCATTTAAAATCCTTGTTTATATATATTAGAATACGATTTTTTCCCTAAAAGTAAAGGGGCTTTTTAATCAAATTAACTATTAAAAAGCAAAAAGCAAAATTAGAACATAGTTGGTCTGTTGGTCGGTTAGTCCGTTGGTCTATTTCTTGAACTCACCAACACACCCACACACTAACGCACTAACAAAAAAGACATTTGTGTTGTTAGTGTGATTCGTTGTTAATAAAGGTTATATTAAAAATCAATATTTAACTTTTACAAGAAAAAGACCCTGAGGAGGGGCAACAGTTGGTCTTCTTTTAGTTCCGGAAAGAACTCTTTTAACGTCACAAGGCGGCATTTCACCTTTACCAACGGCAATTAAAAGCCCCACAATACCTCTTACCATCCTGCGAAGAAAACGGTCAGATTCAACTTCAATAAAAATCTTGTTTTTATCCTCAGAGATTTTTATCCTTTTCAAGAGACAAATACCACTGTCCTTAGTTGAAAGGTTTTTAAAATTTTTTTCTCCTATTAGTTCTTTTCCCGCTTTTTTCATTTTCTTTATTTCGAGATCTCTGTCAATTTGAAAGAAATATCTTTTATCGAAAACCGATGCACCTTTTGCTATCTGATATTTGTATATTCTCGACCCTGCAGAAAATCTTGCGTTAAAGTCTTCTGGTACTTTTTTGCACTGTTTTACGAGAATTTCGTCTGAGGTATTTCCGTTTATTGCATTTTTTAATTCCCAGGGAGAAAATTTATTAGGTGCAGAGAAAGAAGCGACTTGTCCGGATGCGTGGACTCCAGCATCGGTTCTTCCTGAACCGGTTATCCTAATTTTCTTGTTGAAGATTGTTTTTAGAGCTTTTTCCAATTCGCCTTGGACGGTTCTTTTTCCTGGCTGAACCTGCCAGCCGTAGAAGTCCGTTCCATCGTATTCTACAATTATTTTAATATTCTGCATTTTTCACCTATTTCTAACCACAAGATTTCACAGATTAACACAAAAACATCCAACTCCCCCAAAATCTTGTTTTTTTAACTCCAAACTTGAAACTCGTAAACCGAAACAATAAACATCTATAGGGTTTCTTTATATATTAACTACATCTATTGCATGTGCAATTCTTTTTTTCTAAAAAAGTAAAGAAAATAGCATTTGGCATTGGAGACTTATTTTTTTCTGCAAACTTGACATCCTGTTAAAAATTCATTATAATGCAGAAAAATTAAGGAGGGTTTTTATTATGGGTAAAAGAATTACTATTGCTACAATCTTTGGTTTAATCTGTGGGGTTATTTGTATGATGCTGGCAACATCTAATGCCCCATTACCATGGGCTATAAAATTACAAATTCTTGCAAGCAGGACTTTAATCGGTTTTGCCATAGGAATTAGCGCACTGAGAGTTAAGTGGTGGCTACATGGGCCGCTTATGGGGCTGGTCTTTAGTTTGCCTATGGGTTTTTCAGGTATGATGGCTGTTGGTTATAACCCGGTTTGGATGGTATCTGTAACTTTAATTATGGGAATTATTTACGGTTTTATAATCGAACTTTTTACTACGGTAGTTTTCAAAGCTAAAGCTTAAAAGAGTAAGGCAAAATTTTTTAAAAAAAAGGAGGCCAAATGAAAAGGTTAATCTTTTTTCTTTTGATAATTCTAATATCAATTGGTTGTTCTTCTTCTAAAGTTAAATATACAAAAATCAATGAATCATACATAGAAACTCCGAAGGCTTCCGACGCTGAGATTATATTAACTCAAAATAAGATAAAAAGACCGCACCGAGTTATCGGTATAATTGAAGCGAATCTCGGGAAAGACGCAAGAAGAGTCGAGTTAAACGCGTTGATGATTAAGAAGGCTCGTGAGGTTGGGGCTGATGGAATTATGCTTGTTGAATATGATATAGATCCAACTGTATACGTAACGAACCATCATAATGTTGTCGGGAAGGGGCCCTGGAAACATCATGTGGTGAAGAGAACAAGACACGTTAAAGTCGATAAAACTGCCAGCGGCATCGCTGTTGTATTTAAGTAAGATTTAAATTAAGCTGTTTGCTTTTCGCTTTTAGCTATTAGTTTTAAAACAGTTAAAAAAATAGATTTAGATTTGTTAACACTTTAGTAGCAAAAAGCCAATAGCTAAGATCGCAGTTTTTTAACCTATATATTTTTTAAGTTCTGCTACGACCCTCGTTGCGACTGCTTTGTTGGTTGCCAGAGCAAAGATAGTGTCATCTCCGGCGAGAGTTCCAGAAATGCCTTCTATTCTGGCATGGTCTATAGCTGTACAGACAGCTTGGGCGTTGCCCGTTTTGGTTTTTATTACAATGATGTTGTTGACATGAGAAAGTTCGACAAGGCCCAATCTAAAAAGAAGATCAAGCCGTTCTTCCCCCCCTTCGACTTTGATTATTCGGTAAGTTCCGTCGCCGATAGGAGCTCTTATATAACCGAGTTCTTTAAGGTCTCGAGATAGAGTGGATTGAGAGATTTTTACTCTGCATTCTTCTAATCGTTCTTTTAATTCGACCTGGGAATGTATCTTGTTTTCATTTAATATACTTCTGACTATTTCTAAACGCTTATTTTTACTTTTAGACATAGTTGTATCCTCGCATATAATTTAAAGTTTGGTCGTTGGACTTTTTATAATCTTGGTTGCCATTTTTATTTGTTCCTTCACGGATTTTTCTCCTGTTCCGCCTGTTAAATTACGACGGGAAAGAGCATTCTTAAAGTTGAGGTAATCATAAATTTCTTCTTCGAAAAGAGATGAGAAATCCTTTAATTTACTCAGGGGCACTTCGTTTAGAGTTGTATTGTTTTCCTTTGCCCACTTAACAATGTTTCCTGTTATCGTGTGCGCTGTTCTAAAAGGAACTCCTTTTTCCGTTAGATAGTCTGCTATCTCAGTGGCTAGAAGCGCTGGAGAAAGCGAACGCGAAATTTTTTCCTTTTTTACGTTTAGAGTTTTCAAAACGCATAAGAATATCTCTAGAGAGCCTTTCGCAATTCCAACAATTTCAAAAATGTGCTTTTTGTCCTCCTGTAAATCCCGATTGTAGGAATGCGGAAGCCCATGACACAGAGACAAGAGTGCCGTGAGATGTCCAATGGCTGAAGCTGCTTTTCCTCTTATAAGCTCTAAACTGTCCGGATTTTTCTTCTGAGGCATAATGCTGCTACCTGTGGCATATTTGTCATCTATTTCAATGAAACCAAACTCATCGGTTGACCAGAGTATAAAATCTGATGCATAGCGGCTCAAATGTGAAGTTATCAATGTCAGAGTAAAGCTAATGGATATCGGAATATCACGGTGAGCCGTTATATCCAAGCTGTTGTTGCTGATCATGTCGAAACCTAAATCTCGGGCAAGAGTTTTTAGATCGACAGGAAACCCGGTTCCAGCCAGAGCTGCTGATCCCAGGGGCATGATATTGCAATGTTTCAAACCTAATAATAGCGATTCTTTATCTCGTTCTATAAGCCAGAAAAGAGAGAGCAGGTAATGCGAGAAAAGAATAGGTTGAGCCTGTTGGAGGTGAGTGTATCCTGGCATTATTAAATCCGCGTTATCTTTTGCTGCATCGATAACAACTTTTTCGAGTTCTGTTATTTTTTTCAGAATATCTGAAGCAGCCTTTTTTAGATATAGAAAAAGGTCAGTCATAACCTGGTCGTTACGACTTCGTCCCGTATGAATTTTTTTTCCAGCTTCTCCCGCAATCTCGGTTAGTCTGCGTTCTATTGCGCTGTGGATATCTTCATCGCCTGGTTTTATAGCAAAATTATCTCTCGAGAATTCAGCTTCGATTATTTCAAGAGCGGATAAAATTTCTTCCATCTCTTTCTTTGAAAGAATACCAATTTTATTTAATCCTTTAGCCCAGGCTTTGTTTACGGCAATGTCTTCCGCATACAGAAGTTTATCTGTCTTAATCGAATGACTGAATTTTTCCATTTCCGGGGCGGTTTCTTTAGTAAAACGCCCTTTCCAGATTTTCTCTTTTCCCATTTTTTCCTACAGTTTTTCTTCCTTTTTAAGTTTTTGCAACCCTCGTATTGTCAATTGCAAGCCGAAGAGGTTTATAAAACCCTCTGCGTCTTTCTGGTTGTAAATCTGGTCTTCTCCAAAGGTAGCAAAGTCCTCTCTGTACGTAGAAAACTTTGACTTTCGTCCTAATGTGATTACGTTTCCTTTGTAAAGTTTTAATCGGACAACTCCGCTCACTTTCTCCTGTGTTTTATCAATAAAAGCATCAAGAGCTTCCTTTAATTCGGAAAACCATAATCCATAGTAGACCAACCGCGCATAAAGGTTTGCAACGTCCATTTTATGATGTAAGGTGTTTGCGTCGAGCACTATGCTTTCTAATTGTTTGTGTGCCTCGTAAAGTATAGTTCCTCCGGGGGTTTCATAAACTCCTCGCGATTTAATTCCCACAAGGCGATTTTCAACCATGTCAACCATACCTATACCATGTTTCTTGCCTAATTTGTTTAGTCGTGTCAGCAAATCTATCGGGGATTGTTTTTCTCCGTTGATCGCTACCGGAATACCTTTTTCAAATGTTAGTTCTAAGGTTTCAGCCGCGTCAGGTGCATCTTCCGGTGATTTTGTGAATTCATAAGCATTCTTAGGAAATTCATTCCAGGGGTCCTCAAGTACACCCCCTTCCGTGCTTCTATGCCATAAATTAGTATCGTTGCTGTAAATTTTTTCTCGTGTACTCGTTGTATGTAATCCGAATTTTTTAGCGTAGTCTATTTCATCTTCTCTGGACTTCAAATCCCACTCTCTCCAGGGTGCGATTATTTTTAGTTTTGGATTTAAAGCCTTATATGTTAATTCGAAACGTACCTGATCGTTGCCTTTTCCGGTGCATCCGTGTGCAACTGCATCCGCGCCTTCTTTCTCCGCTATTTCAACTTGTTTTTTTGCCGCTATTGGACGTGCGAAAGAAGTGCCCAGGAGATAGCTCCCTTCGTAGATTGCCCCGGCTTTTAAAACAGGGAAAACATAATCCGTAACGAATTCTTCTTTTAAATCTACCACATGAGCTTTATCGGCTCCAGAAGAAAGGGCTTTTTCTTCGAGTCCCTCCAATTCATCTTCTTGTCCTAGATCAGCAGTAAATGTAATTACTTTGCAACCGTAGTTCTTCTTAAGCCAGTGAAGAATAACAGTTGTATCCAGCCCTCCGGAGTATGCGAGAACTACTTTTTTTGCTTCTTTTTTCATTTTACCCTCCTAAATATTCGGCAATGTTTTATAATACCTTATTTTTTTTAATTGTCAAGCCAAAAATTCATTTTTTTATGAAAATTTATTCATTTATACTTTTACCACATTGCCTGTTTTTTCTCTAAAAAATTAATATAAAAGGATATATAGGACAACCGCCTTAAAGAGCTTTTATGCAATTTTTTGCATAATTTTCGATGTAGGTGTATAAGATTGTCACTTGACTTTTTAAATATAAAACATAAGTATTTTTTGGGTATAAAGAATTTATGAAATTGTTTAAAGACGTTCCCAAAAATGTGAAAGCTCTGGGTTTTGTAAGTCTCCTTAACGATGCGGCAAGTGAAATGATTTATCCTCTTCTGCCGATTTTTCTTACTTCTGTTCTGGGAGTTGGGGCGGGAGCTTTAGGCGTTATCGAAGGTATCGCGGAATCGACTGCCAGTCTTCTTAAATTTTTTTCTGGCTGGATTTCAGATAAAATAAGAAAGAGAAAAGCGCTTATTTTGATCGGTTATTCCCTGGCTGCGTTTGGGAGACCTGTCATTGCTTTAAGCAGATACTGGTGGCAGGTTGCAGTTATAAGATTTATAGATCGTTTGGGTAAAGGGGTTAGAACTTCGCCTAGAGATGCTCTTATCTCGCTCTCTACCCCGGAAAATATAAAAGGGAAAGCTTTTAGTTTGCATAGAGCAATGGATCATGCGGGAGCGGTAATAGGCCCTGTTTGTGCCATAGTTCTTTTAAGGTTCGGTATGAGTCTTAAAAATCTGTTTGCCTGGGCTTTACTTCCCGGGATTATAACTGTCTTTATTGTGTTTTTCTTTGTAAGAGAAAAGAAAATAGAAGCAAAGACAAAAAATATAGATTTTACGTTCTCTGTTCTTTCAAAAAATTTTAAGACTTATCTTTTAATTCTTATCCTTTTTACTCTCGGGAATTCATCCGACGCTTTTCTTATTTTAAGAGCAAAGGATGCCGGGGTTGCAACTTCTCTTATTCCTCTTCTCTGGATTGTGCTTCATTTTGTCAAGATGACAACTTCGGTACCCGGGGGAGAGTGGTCTGACAGGGTTGGAAGGCGAAAAGTGATAGTGAGCGGTTGGGTTGTTTACGCACTTATATATTTGGGTTTTGGGCTTTCTTCCCGGATTTTTCATATATGGGGGTTGTTTGCTCTTTATGGAATATATTTTGGACTTACGGAAGGGGTAGAAAAAGCGTTTGTGAGTGACCTTGTTAGCGATAAATTTCAGGGAACCGCATTCGGCTTCTATCATCTGGCAGTTGGAATCGCTGCATTTCCATCGAGTGTAATTTTTGGTTTTATATGGCAAAAGTTCGGTTCTTTAGTGGCTTTTACATATGGCTCATCTCTTGCGGGATTAGCTTCAATCTTGCTTTTTTCTTTGGTAAAAGAAAAAGGGGAGTAATTTCATTGGGAAGTTGGTCAAAGTATAAAATTTAATGTATTTTTTGGTTATTAAAGATGTTTGTTAATTAATAAGATTTTCTGAAACAGTTAAATATTCAGGAGGAGATATGGTTAAATTAAGGTGTTTTTGGTTTTTTTTGTTTGTTTTTATATTTTTATTAGAAACGTTTAATCTTAAAGCGGGGGGAACCGAGACAGCTGAAACAAAAGATTTACGTGATGGGAAAAGATTTATAAGAACAGAGGTATATACAATTGAGGAAGACAATAAAATTTTAAAAGCATTTGAGGGTTTAAGGGTTGCCGATGTTTGTGACGGTATGGATGCTTTCGGTCTTCACAATATTGGGTTGATGGATCCCGAAATCCATCCTTTGTGGAGGGACACAAAGGATTTCACTCATCGTTTTACTGGGATAGTCGTTACCGTTCGATACATGCCTGCCAACGAACCGCTCCCAGGTAAAATGCCTGAAGAAGAATATGATAAGTGGGTTAGCAATTGGTATAACGAGCTTTCCTCTGAACCTTTTGTTTCTCTGCTCAGGGAAGGGTCTGCTTTAGTTATAGATGATTCTGATAATGACGTGGGTTCTATTGGTTCGTTTAATATTATGAATTGGAAATTACATGGATGTGTGGGGGTGGTAACTGATGCGACATCAAGAGATACTGATGAAATTATAACCGAAGGGATCCCTCTTTATTTGAGAAAGGTAGGTCGTGGTATAAGGCCGGGACGTAACGAGGTGGAGTCGGTTAATTTACCCATAGAATGCGGAGGTGTACTAGTTCGCCCGGGTGATGTTATTGTTGCAGATGGCGATGGGGTTATTTGTGTGCCGAGAGAATATGCTAAAGACGTTGCCGTTTATGCCCGAAAGATAATTGAAGGAGATAAGAGCGGCAGAAGAGAACTTTATAAGGAATTGGATTTGCCGGAAGACCCGTCGGTTAAATAAGAAGTTGAGTTAAGACCTCTTAATTCTATTCCCCTTATGTCAAAGCGGAAAAATAAGCGAATAATCGCGGTAACTACCTTTTCGGTTAAGCATAAGGCAACTTTTTCGACGCAAGGCCTTGACAAATTTAATCAGTTTGCAATACTAAATTTATTTATAAAATAAAATGAAAGAAAGAAAAACTTCTTTATACAAAAAACACCTTGAATTAAATGCCTCTATGGTAAACTTTGCCGGTTACAGAATGCCAATGCAATATTCCTCCATATTTAATGAAACAAAAGCTGTACGTAATTCTGCAGGTTTATTTGATACGTCGCATATGGGCGAAATCGAGGTTACGGGGAACGATGCAACAGAATTTATTAATCGGCTTGTAACATTTGATATATCTAAACTCAAGGATTTTCAGGCAAAATATACCGTAATGCTGAATGAAAAAGGAGGGATAATAGATGACCTCCTTGTGTATAATCTTGGGCGAAAATATTTAGTAGTAGTTAATGCGTCAAACCAGGAAAAAGATTTTAACTGGATCAGTGAGCACAAGAAAGGTAATGTAGAGGTGCAAAATGTTGGCGAAAAATATTTTCAGATTGCTGTGCAGGGCCCATTATCAGAGGAAATTATAAAGGGAGCCGTAAAAGACGACCTTTCAGAGTTGGAGTTCTATCATGCTAAAGAAGAAAAAATAGAAGGAGAAGAAATTTTGCTTTCAAGAACAGGATATACAGGCGAGGATGGATTCGAAATTTACGGCAAAAGCACTGAAGCCGAAAAGATATGGGACAGAGTTATAAAAGAAGGGAAAGAATACAATCTTTCTCCTTGTGGTTTAGGTGCCAGGGATCTCCTTAGACTTGAAATGGGGTACTGTCTATATGGTAATGATATAACAGCAGAAACAACTCCCCTGGAAGCAAATCTTTCCTGGGTTGTATCTTTAGGTAAAGAAAATTTTATAGGTAAAGATATTTTGTTAAGGCAAAAGAAGGAAGGAATAAAAAGAAAACTTGTTGGAATTTTGGTGCCGGGGAAAAGAATTCCAAGACATGGCTATAAAATATTAGTGGAAGGGAAGGAAGCCGGTACAATTACAAGCGGAACCTACTCTCCGAATATAGAATCTTCCATTGCTATGGGTTATATAAATAAGCCGTATGATAAAGAGGGAACAAAGGTACAAATTGAAATAAGAAATATGGTTACAGAGGGAGAAATCACCGGGACGCCGTTCTGGAAACAAGGAACAATTAAAAAGAAGAGTTCCGATAGGAAACGAAGCAACTGAATTTATAAATCAAATATAAAAATGGAGGGGAAATGGAAATAAAAATACCGAAAGGTCTTTTGTATACCGAAGATCACGAATGGGCAAGAAAAGAAAACGAGGGGATTGCTGAAGGAATAACGGACTTTGCGCAGTCTGAACTGCAGGATATTGTATTTATAGAATTACCGGAGATAGGTCAAGAAGTGGCCCAGGGAGATTCTATTGCTACAATTGAAGCCGTAAAAACAGTAACCGATCTTTATGCAGCTGTTTCCGGAAAAATTGTAAAGATTAACAAAGAACTTGAAAAGAAGCCTGAATTAATAAATAAAGATCCCTATGATACTGGTTGGATAGTAAAAATACAAATGTCGGATCCAGCCGAATTGGAAACACTGCTAGCGCCTTCCGAATATAAAAAAGTAATTCAAGAAGATTGAATTTTATTCCTGTAAATAAAAAACAACAGAAAGATATGCTCAAAACAATAGGTAAGGGTATAGAGGATTTAATTTCAGCCATCCCTGAAGATTTACAATTGAGAAAAACTTTAAACCTTCCTCCTCCTCTGTCTGAAATGGAGATAAAAAAGGAAATGACAGAGACAGCAAAGCTCAATAAAGGTTTAATCATTTTTGCGGGAGGCGGAGTTTATGATCACTATATACCTTCAGCTATAAAACATCTAACCGGGAGAGCCGAGTTCTATACTTCTTACACTCCTTATCAACCGGAGGTTTCTCAGGGTACTCTCCAGGCAATTTTCGAATATCAATCTATGATTTGTGAATTAACAGGAATGGAAGTTTCAAACGCTTCTATATATGATGGAGCTACAGCTCTCGCGGAGGCTGTATTTATGGCTCTTTCAATAAAAAAAGACAGAAACAAAGTTGTTGTCTCCGAA
This sequence comes from uncultured bacterium, assembly GCA_964485935.1. Classification (GTDB taxonomy): domain Bacteria; phylum Hydrothermota; class UBA3072; order UBA3072; family UBA3072; genus JAFGHJ01. The sequence goes on from CAZALG010000003.1 coordinate 27,504, forward strand.
GGGATTAATCCCTATTACCTCGAAGTCATAAAAACGTATCTAGGGGGTAACTATTTATTTGAAATGTTGTATCTTAAAGATGGCATAACTGATGCAGAACAGGTTAGTAAAATTGACGCTAAAACTGCCTGTATAGCGATTCAGCATCCTAACTTCCTTGGGAACCTTGAAGAAGTAGAAAAATTCGTAAGAGTTGCCCGGAATAGAGGCGTTATTGTAATATTGCATTTTGATCCGATTTCTCTTGGTCTCTTAAAAACGCCCGGAGAATACAAAACGGATATTGCCACGGCAGAAGGGCAATGCCTCGGTATTCCTATGAACCTCGGAGGGCCTCATCTCGGCATACTCACCTCGATCAAAAAGTATATAAGAAATATGCCCGGAAGAATAGCCGGGAAGACAATAGACAAGAAAGAGAAAGAAGGTTACGTAATGGTCCTGCAAACTCGTGAGCAACACATAAGAAGAGAAAAAGCCACATCAAACATCTGTACGAACCAGCAACTTTGCGCTTTTGCAGCCGCAATATACCTTGCTCTGCATGGATGGGAAGGAATAAGAGAAATAGCGAACAAAACAACTCAGAAAGCTCATTACCTTGCCGAAAAACTACAGAAAGCCGGCCTTAATCTTCCTTATAAACAAAAATTTTTTAGAGAGTTTGTTGTCGAAATACCCGCGGGAGCAGAGAAAGCAATCAAAAGGGGGGTTAAAAACGGATACCTTGCCGGCATTGCCCTTGGAAAATTCAAAAAAGAATGGAAAAAACACCTTCTTGTTTCCGTAACGGAAAAAAGGACAAAAGGGGAGATGGACGAACTCGCCCGAATCCTTTCGTCTTAGCCGCACCCCCCATTTTTTAACCAACGAGAACCTATCGCGGCAAAGTCACTAAAATTCAAAAATCAAATATCAAAATTTAAAATTACAAATCAAAGTTCAAAAATTGTACAACTACACAACCCCAAAGAATTAATCGAACCACAAAGCACACAAAGAAAAAATTATTAGTTGTTTAAAAACCAACCCGAAACCAAAGATCAGTAACAACAAATAATACAGATAGTACGAATAATCGTATTGGCGATTATGTTTTTCTTTTAGTTCAAAACAACTTTGCATTTTTATATGTCATTTTACTTTTTAATTTTTAATATTTAATTTATGTCAGTATAACCCTAGCACCATTTTTCAAACTATTATAGCCCTGCCATTTTACCAACACCCTAACAGCCAAATGTGAAAACCCCTTGACAAATAACACAAATTTTATTACAATATTTTTGTATTAATTCAATAATACAAAGGTAGTTTTCGAGTGTGTAAAAAAGAGGTTCGGTTTATGTTGAATTTTTTTGAGATAGTTTTGTATATACAAAAAGTCGATTGCTTGAAACTTTTTCGTTTCTGCGTTCGTCAAACAGGAAAAGAGATGAATGTGGCAAAATTAAATTTTATTTCGCGTAAGGAGGTTAAATAATGTTTCGCAAGAAAACATTTATACTTATATCTTCGTCCGTCGTATTGGTTGTATTTCTTTTGTTCGCTTTCAGCCGCGGGAATGGAAGTGATGAGCAAAATCCCGCTATAAAAGTATCTAAAGGTGATATAAGAGATGTCGCGGTGGCTCTCGGCACAATCGAGGTTAAGTATGAGACGAGTGTAAAGTCGACTTTTTCGGGAGTGGTGAAAAAAGTTTTTGTTGAAATCGGTGATGTTGTAAAGAAGGGAGAGCCTATTTTTGAAATAAGTCCTACGCCGACTCCTTTCGAACTTGCCTCTGTCAGAAGAGAGGTCACAGTAGCAAAAATCCGGTTGGAAAACGCGAAAAAAGACATCGGAAGAAAGCAAACTCTCTTCGAAAAAGATCTAATATCCGATAAAGAATACGAAAATATGCAACAGGATTTACAGGAAGCACAATCCAATTACAATCTGGCGAAACAGCAATTAGATTTAATGGAAAAAGGCAGCGCTAAAGTCGGAGGTACCTCTCTCGATGCTATAATCCGTTCGCCCGTTTCCGGAACAATTCTTTCGAGGGCAGTCAGCATCGGGGATCCCGTTGTGCCGCTTACTTCTTATCAACCGGGTACAGAACTTATGCAAATTGCAAGACTTCAAGATCTATTATTTAAAGGAGTCGTTGACGAAATAGATGTCGGAAGATTAGAAGAAAGAATGAAGGCAAAAATAACAGTAGGAGCTATACCCGATGAAGAAGTTTATGGAATAATAGATATTATAGCTCCGAAAGCACGGAATAAGGAAGGTGCCACAGTTTTTGATATTGAGATAATAGTTACCGAAAAGGGAAACAAACCTCTCCGAGTAGGCTATTCGGCAACCGCCGATATTATTATCGACGAACGAAACGATGTTCTTGTAATCCCTGAAGGCGCGGTACAATTTGAAGAGGAAAAAACATATGTTTATCTTGCGAACGGAGAAAAGAGGGATGTTGAAATCGGCTTATCTGATGGATTAAATATAGAAGTTGTTACCGGTTTAAAAGAAGGGGACGAGATAAAAAAATGAAAAGGGTATTAACTCAATTAGCGCAGGATTTTAGAGCCTACAAGATGAGGTTTTTCCTTGTTGTATTCGGCGTTTCATGGGGAACTACCGCGATTGTTCTTAACATGGCTTTCGGTGTAGGGGTTATGGTACAGGTAAAAAAGGGCCTCCAGGGATTGGGTGAACATATCGGTATACTCTGGCCCGGACAGACAAGTATTCCATACAAAGGTCTGGGTATCGGCAGAAATATCAGATTTGTTCCGGAAGACGCAGAACTTTTAAAAGAAAGAATTGATATTATTGAAAAGGCTTCCCCTGAATATATACACTGGAATCAGCCTATAAGATATGGAGAACTTCTCAGGAACGCTAAGGTATGTGGTGTAAATCCTTCATATGGTATGATGAGATCTATCGAACCCGAAAAAGGAAGATTTCTAAACAAACTAGACGTGGAAAAGAGAAGGAGAGTTATCTTTCTCGGAAATGAAGAAAAGGAAAAAATATTCGGCGATGAAGAAGCTGTCGGCAAAAGGGTACTTCTTAACGGCATACCCTTTACAGTTATAGGCGTAATGAAGAAAAAAATACAGAACAACTCTTACTCCGGCAGCGACAGGCAAGCAGTTTTTATTCCTTACTCGACTTTTAAAACGATGTACGGCTGGCTCTACATAAACAATATGGTTTACCTGCCTGTGTCTGCCGATCTATCAAAAAAAGCCCAGGCAGAAATTAGCAAGGTACTTGGAGAAAAATACAAATTTGACCCTGAAGACAAAGAAGCTCTGGGAACCTGGGATGTGGCAGAACAGGAAAGAATGACGGATAAGGCAATGAAGGGAATCGAATATTTCCTGACCATTGTGGGAGCTATGACTTTGCTGATTGCCGGAGCTGCAATTGCTAATATTATGTATTTCATAGTTGACGAGAGAACCAGAGAAATCGGAGTAAAACGTTCCGTTGGGGCGACGAAGAACGATATTTTGAGACAATTTCTCTTAGAATCACTTCTGCTGTCGGCGATTGGCGGAACTGTGGGTCTTCTATTTAGTTTTTCACTGGTATGGCTTTGTTCTTTTATTCCTGAAGTGGGTATATTCGAATTTATCGGTAAACCTACGCTGTCGGGCGAGATTCCAATAATAACCGTTATTGTTCTTCTGGTGATTTCAATCTTTTCCGGTTATTTCCCCGCAAGAAAAGCGGCAAACTTAAAACCTGTGGAGTGTTTGCGCTATGAGTAAGTTACTAATCGAAGCAAAAAATGTAAAAAAAGAATACGAAATGGGAGAAGAAAAAGTAGAAGCCATCAAGAATATTTCACTTAAAGTCAAGGAGGGAGAATTCATTTCCATTATAGGCCCTTCCGGTTCCGGTAAATCAACTCTCCTGCACATATTCGGATGTCTGGATTTACCTACCAGTGGTGAATATCTATATAGAGGGAAAGAAGTATCGACTTATTCCGACGACCAGCTTTCCGCATTCAGAAACAGAGAAATAGGATTTGTCTTCCAGTTCTTTTATTTGTTGCCACGGGAAAATGTTCTTGAGAATGTAAAGCTGCCTCTTCTTTATCGGGATACAACCGAAAAAGTAAGAAACGATATGGCTGTGAGAGCTTTAGAGAAAGTCGGTATGAAACAAAGAAAAAATCATCTTCCGACAGAACTCTCAGGGGGCGAACGCCAGAGGGTCGCTATCGCAAGAGCGCTTGTTGGCGAACCGAATCTCATTCTTGCCGATGAACCGACGGGCAACCTGGATACCAAAACGGGAGAATCCATAATATCAATTTTTGAGGAACTATATAAAACCGGAAAAACAATCATAATGATAACCCATGAGAAAGAACTTGCGGAAAAAGCAGAAAAAATTATCAAAATAAGAGACGGTAAAATCGAAGGAGGTTGATGTGATTGTTTTATTATTGTTCGCATTTAATGTGACGTTAGAAGATGCGATAGAAATGGGATTGAAAAAAAGTCCGATATATCTGAGAGCTAAAAAAAACTTTATCATTGAGCAAAAAACTAATTCATTCGTCTATTCCGAACTCTTACCGGAAATAAACGGAGGTTACAGCTGGATGAAAACTCAAAGCGAAACTGGGGGAGTTTCTTTTTTTGACACAACCAGCGGATACAGTCTTTCTGCCAGCTGGGAACTGGGTCCCGGAGATTTATTCAATTCTTTCGGGACTCATTACAGAAACAGCTCAACTTATTATTCCTTTGTCGAGGCTCAAAATAGCGTAGTATACGATATTGCTTTTCAATATCTCAAGACATTAATGATGCAAAAATTACTTGAAAGCAGAAAGGCGGGAGTGGAGAGAACAGAAAAGAATTTAAACCTGATAGAAGAAAAAAAAGCTCTTGGTCTGGCTTCGAACGCGGAAGTTCTAAAAGCAAAGGTCGATTACTTCCAATCTAAGATAAATCTACTTGACACAAAAAAACAGGCGAGGGTTTCCGCCTTAATGCTAAACAATATTTTAGGCTTAACGGCAAAAGATTCGCTGGAACTCGAAGAACCTCAAATTGAATTTGAAATTTCCTCAAAAGACTCGATTCAATATATGGCTATGGAAACCGACCCCCTATACAACAAATATAAATCGGAGAGTAGTGCTGCCAAATGCGATCTGTTAGGCGGAACAACAGAGGACCTCTTTTCTGTTTCGTTGTTCACAGATTTCCAGCATGCAGGAGAAGAATTCCCGAGTTCCTCTGTTTTAAGGGACAATTATGATTACTCAATTGGATTATCTGTAACAGTACCAATATTTACCGGTTTTTCGCGATTGAATAAATACACTATCAATAGACTAGAGAAGGATTTAGCGGATATAAATTTGTGCGATAGAGAGAGGGAACTTGCAGTCGCGGTAGAAGATGAATATTTAAGCTTTCAAGAAACAGAAGAGAAACTTGACCTTGCCGGAGTAACTCTGGAATTTGCCCGGGAGAGCCACAATGCGACCGTCGAGAGATATACCCTCGGAGAAGCCTCAGTGATAGAGTTTTTGGAAGCGGAAGAAGATTTACTTGAAGCAGAGTATTCGATGACCCAGGCTCGATTCGACTGGTATTTATCCGTATATAAAATTAAAAGATTAACCGGGAAATTAACAGTAGAATAAAAATATAAGGAGGAAAAAATGAAAACAGGATTTAAAAAAGCGTCTCTTATGTTTCTAACTTTACTGATTTCTGTGGCTCCCTTAAGTGTAAAATGCTGCCACAGATATGAAACGGAGTTTAGAAAAACCTATGAAGTAAGACCCGGAACCAAAGTTACGGTTTCCAATCGCAACGGGAAAATAGAGGTCGAGAAATGGGACAAAAACGAAGTGGAGATTTTTGCCGCTATTGGATCGGATAGAAGCATGGAAGAGTTGGCCAAGGTTAAAATCGAAGTTTCCGTCAACGAAAGCATGGAAATTAAGACTATTTATTCCGGAGAAAATACAAAAGAATCGAAAGAAAAGGAGAAAGACTTTGGCATCTGGGATTTCATCAAATGTTTGGTGAAAGGAGAATGTACGGGGAGTAAGATTTCCATCGACTACGAAATTAAGGTTCCGGATCATGTTAATATTTCCGAAGTAAGAAACGCAAATGGAAAAATAGTTTTAAAAGGGACAAAAGGGCCCTCAGAGTTAATCACAACTAATGGTAAGATTGAAGTTGAAAACGTCGAGGGGGATATAGAAGCGAAAAGCACTAATGGAAAAATAAAAATTGAAAACGTAGATGGTTTCGTATCCGCGGTAACGACAAACGGTAAAATAGTAGTAGAAAGTGAAGGAATAAGGGCTTTGAGAACGACAAACGGTAACATCAAAGCGGAAGTAAAGAAGATAAAAGAGAATATCGAAATCAGAACAACAAACGGCTCAATCAAACTCGGTTTAGCCTCAGGCCTTGACGCTATTCTGGAACTACATACCACGAGTGGCGGAATAGATTTAAACGATATACCATTAGAGGTTACCTCAAAGCATAAGAATAAATACATTAAAGGCAAAATGGGGAAAGGCGGCCCGGAAATAAATGCAAGCACTACAAACGGAAGCATAAAGATTAGAAAATTGTAAGAAAGAAGCCAGGAGTTAGAAGGTAGAATTCAGAAGCACCCCGCCACACCCAGTAATTGGATCAGATAAACGCGGATTTGAGGGATTTTTTTGATTGAAACATATTAAGGATTTTAATATCTGTTTTTTGTATATAAGTTTTAACAAAAAACGCACAATCATTCTTTGTATCTTGATACCTTCGTGGCTATTTAAAAAACCCCTCGACAAATACTATATTTACAGTATAATATAAAAATAAAAGCGGGAGAAAAATTTGGAGAAAACAATTATTAAGAACCTTAAATACGCATTTTCGGGAGGAACTTTCCGGTTAAAATTTTTGCTTTTGTCGATATTGGTTGTTACTTCGTCTATTTCCGCTTCTAACGGGAATAAACAGGGAGAAGAGAAAAATGCTCTTAGAATTCCTAGGATTGAGACTGAAATAAAAATAGACGGGTTTCTTGACGAGGAAGAATGGGGAGGGGCAGTTAAAATAGATGCAAATGTTGAGGTTAGTCCCGGGGAAAACATTCCTGCTCCTGTAAAAACCGAAGTTTATATGGCTTACGACAACACCAATATATACGTTGCGTTTAAAGCCTATGATCCTGACCCATCGCAAATAAGAGTAAATTTTTGCGATAGAGACAACATTTGGGATGATGACTGGGTTCTTATTCTATTCGATACCTTCAACGACGAGAGGAGATGCTATGATTTTGCCTGCAATCCTTTGGGTATTCAGGCAGATATTATCGAAAGTGTTTCCGGAGGAGGAGGTTCATGGGACGCCATATGGGAATCTGATGGGCGTATCACTGAAGAAGGATATATAGTCGAGATGGCGATACCGTTCAGTTCACTCAAATTTCCCAGCAAAGAGGGTGAGCAGATATGGGGTTTCGATGCGGTAAGAAGTTATCCCCGGAATGTACGCCATCATATAGGTTCATTCCCAAGGGACAGAAACAATAACTGTTATTTTTGCCAGTTATTAAAGCTTACTGGTTTTGAGGACGTGATACCGGGGAGGGATATTGAACTGGTTCCTACATTTACTTCCCTGATCGCACAAGAAAGAGAAAATTGGTCTTCGGGACCATTTGAAACGGAAGATTTCTACGAGATTGGTCTCACTTCAAGCTGGGGGCTCACA
>CAZALG010000004.1:0-28011 GCA_964485935.1 uncultured bacterium
TAGTGAGGGCTACGGGACGTTTAAATTTTAAAAACATTCCCTGCCATATAGGTTCCTTTAAATCATCATGCACAATAAGATCCCAGGTCGCAACAACATCAAAAGCAGTAACGGGTTTGCCATCCTGCCATTTTGCCGACGTATCTATATGATAAAAATACGTTTTTTTATCGGTTGTTATACACCACTTGTCCGCAAGAGAAGGCAGATATTCAAGACTAACTGGATCTATTTTAAGAAGAGACTCATATACAAGAGAGCGGAATGTTGCATTCAGCAGATAGGATGCGCTTTGGCCGTAACTTCTGAGTGTCACGGGATATCCAAAGCATCCGAGATTTAACATACCACCTTTTTTTGCATTTTTATCGCCAAGAACAATATCGGCAGTATTTGAAGTCCATCTTATTGAGTTTATAATGCTATCGATTTGTTTTTCATTTAAATCTTTTGTACCGTATTTTTTTATTAATTCTTCTTCGTTCATAGTGGTTTTCGCACCAGAAGAAGAAGTTTTTTTTTCGCAACAGGAAATAAAGAATAAGCTAAAAATTGAAATAAAAAAGACAGAACGCTTACTTATCAATATCAATTCTTCCATTACGCTATATTATGTTTTTTGAATGAAACGTCAACCCGTTGTTTTTAATTGCCACGAAGGCAATTAAAAACAGTCATGTGTCACGAGTCTTAAGTCATGAGTCAAAAAATCCCATCTCACAACCTTAATATCTAGAAGGTATAAAAGCAAGATTAACAGTATTTTATTTTTTTTATTCTAACTTCTTTTAAAGATTATTCTTTCTGAATCAAGACGCACGACACAAGACTTTTGTTAAGAACTATCTATACTTCTCCCACTCTCTGACTTCGGCGGGTTTTGCAGGAAGAGGAAGGTTTTTTCCTCTTGCGTTTTTTAATGCTTTATCCGCCTCCGCATCATACCACCAGAAAGTAGCGATTATTTCTAAAAGCCTGAACGTTATTTCCCCAACATACGAAACCCCGCTTAATACGAAATCAGGAGTTCCAAACTTATTCCAGTATAGTATTTTTATATTGTCTGAGTACCAGTTTAAAGCCATAAGATGATTGCCAACTAGGATTGAATCAAGTTTCCGTATAAGCTCTTTTCTTTTATCAAAATCAAATTCTAGATTATATGCTTCGCAAATTTCATCTATTCTCTGGTTTTTAAAACCAAATATATTGTTTGTATTCGGTTTGTCTGCGTATTTTGAATGCACTGAACTCTCCGGATTAGGGAAAAGCAACGTTGTATAATTTATCCATATTATTTTAAAGTTTCTTTCATCAAGGTCTTTAGTATGAGTTGCCCATGTTACTTTCTTAAGATTGAGTTTGATCCCGACTTTCTTAAGTTCTTCCTGAAAAAGCGTTTCGATTCTGGTGTCATCACTGCGATAAACATTCAAATTGAGTTCAAAGGGTTGTCCGTCTCTAACTATATAACCTTCTTCGTTTAAGTTTTTCTGAGAATACCCGGTTTCTTCCAAGAGCCTTATTGCTTCCTCCGGATTATATCTGATTTTCGGATTACTTTTATTTTCATAAATAGAATTTGCGTAATATGAGTCCATGTGCCTATATTCATTGTAAAAAAGTTTTCTAATAATCTCGCTTCTGTTGAAAAGAAGGCTAACGGCCTTTCTTACTCGGATGTCGCTGAAGGGTTCTTCTCTCATATTGAAGGCAAATCCTCCGTGCCCTGCAGGTTGTCCGCAATAAATTTTTTGTCTAATTATATGATTATATTTAACCGCATCCATTTTTTGGGGAGAGAAGTCTTCAACCCATTTGTTTATAGTATGTGAAGATATATAGGGTGCTATGTCGATATTTCCCTTTTTAAAATTCTCAAATAAAACTGTCCCGTCCGTATAGAAATTTATTTTTATCTCGTCCAAATTAAATAAATTTTCATTTAGAGGAAAATCGGCAGCCCACCAGGAGGTATCACGCTTAAGAACTATAAATTCATTTGGACTTGCCCTGTCGAAACGATAGGGGCCGCTCCCTACCATCATTTTATTGTTATATTCTTTTAAGAATTCAGAAGGGGTGATTCTTCCTATAATATGTTCCGGAAGTATGTACGTACCACTGAAGTAAAAAAAAGCGCTCCACTGAAGGATTTCTGCCTTAACCATACAAATGTTTGGTGTTAAAGCTACGGGACGTTCGTATTTACTTCTGTAGAAATCGTTATAAAAAGGGTCTCTAATTCCTTCATCTATTAATAAATCATACGTGGCGACAATATCGAATGAAGTAACAGGCGTCCCATCCTGCCATTTTGCCTTTTCATTTATATGGAAAAAATAGGTTCTTTTATCTTCTGATATCGCCCAGTTGTCTGCAAGTCCGGGAAGGTACTCATAGGTCACAGGGCCAACTTTTAAAAGCGGTTCGTGGATCAATCTTGAAAGTACCCTGGTTAAAAGGTAATTTGAATTTTCTCCGTAAAATCTTAAAGTAGCGGGATACCCAATATCTCCAAAAACAGCAGCCCCGCCTTTTTTTGAGTATTTACTTCCAAGAATATTAGGGTTTTCGTTTGTCTCCCATTTAATAGATTTTATGATACTATCGACTTGTTCTTCAGTTAAATCTCTTGGGCCGTATTTTTCCATTAATGCTTCTTCGTTTTGAATTTCTATTTGTTTATTCTCCACTGAGTCTTCGGGATTACAGCATGAAATGATTGAAACAAGAGAAAATAAAATTATACATGAAAGAATTTTCTTCACTTCGCAAACCTCCTGTTTTTACAATAATATTATATCTTTCAACTAAAAATTAAAACTGAAGACCTAAGTCCTAACGGTATTTTTCCCAATAATTAACTTCATACGGCCTACCCTGAAGCATCACTTCTTTTCCCTTTGCTTCCTGTAATGCCCTATCTGCTTCTTCGTCATACCACCAGTATTTTGTTATAATCAATTCCCAAAAACCCAGAGATTCTATTCTATCCAGGACAAATTCAGGCATGTCAAATTTGTTCCAGTAGAGCAATTCTAAATCATCCGAATAAAAAGTAAATGCGGACATATATTGATTGGTTAATATCGAATCGAGTTCTTGAATAAGTTTTATCCTTTTTTTAATATCAAATTCATTGTTATATTTCTCACAAATTTCATCTACTCTACTATTTTTGATTCCCCAGACGTTATTAGTATTATCTTGATCCGCGTATTTTGAATGGAAAACATGTTCCGGATTAGGAAACAAAAGACTGGTAGTTAAGCGTCTAATTATCTTGAAATTTCTTTTATGCATATCTTTAAGGTGAGTAGCCCAGGATACATTTTTTAGATTTATTTTTATCCCAACAGATTTAAATTCTTCCTGTAAGAATGTTTCTATACGTGTATCATTCCCTTTAAGAATGTTAAGAGTGAGTTCAAAAGCTTTTCCGTCTTTTACAATATAACCATCATCGTTTAAATTTTTCTGTGAATATTCTGCTTCTTCAAGTAGTTCTATAACCTTTTCTGGATTGTATCTTATTTTCGGATTGTTTTTATTTTCGTAGAAAGAGTTCGGGTAGTAAGAGTCAAGATATTGATATTGATTATACAAAAACTTTTCGAGTATTTTTTTTCTGTTAATTAACAAATAGAACGCTTTTCTAACCCGGATATCGTTAAAAGGCTCTTCTCTAAGATTAAAAGCAAAATATGCCTTGCTTGCAGGTGCCTGTGTGTGAATTTTCTGCTTTATTATGTGGTTGTATTTTATTCCGTCCATTTTTTCCGGAACAAATTCGTTTACCCATTTCTGAATTACTCCTGAATGTGCCCAATAAATATCTGTATTACCTTTTTTAAAATTTTCTTCAACCAGTTTTTCTTCAGTGTAAAACAGAACTTTTACTATATCAAAGTTAAATAAGCCTCTGTTAGTTTTTAAGTCTTTGCCCCACCAATCCGGATTTCTTTCTATTGTTACAGACTCATTTACTTTTGCCTCTTCAAATACATAAGGCCCAGACCCAATCAACATTTTAGTGTTATAATCTTCCATAAACTTTTCGGCAGAAATTTTTCCTATAATATGTTCGGGGAAAACGAAGAGAGAATTGCTCATATAAAGAAATAATCTCCAATCGACAGATTTCGCTTTAACCATAAGAATATCTTTAGTTAGGGCTACGGGCCTTTCATACTTTTCCCATAAATCGCTTTGGAAAGGTTCTCGCAGGCTTTCGTCGATTAAAAGGTCCCAGGTTGCAACGAAATCAAATGATGTTACGGGATATCCATCTTCCCATCTAGCTTTTGGGTTTATGTGAAAAAGATATGTTTTTTTATCTTCTTTCATACACCATTTATCGGCTACAATAGGAACGTATTCAAGAGTTATTGGATCGAGCCCAAGGAGAGTTTCATATATTAAACTCTGTAAAATAAAATTAAATGTATAACTGGAATTTTCTCCTACTGGTCTTAAAGTAGCAGGATATCCTGTTTGGCCCAGAGTCAATTGCCCCCCTTTCTTTGCGTTTTTGCTTCCAAGAATAGAAGGGTTTTTGTTTGTAGTCCAATCAATCGATCTAATAATACTATCGACTTGTTCTTCCGATAAATCTTTTGGACCGTATTTTTCCATTAATTCTTCTTCGTTTGCTATTTCTATTTGAGTGTCCCGTACAGATTCTTCTTGCTCGCAGCATGAGATAGCAGAGAGAAGTGAAAATAAAAAGAAACATAAAATAAATTTCTTCACCTTATCCTCCTTTGTTTTAACCGCAGAGACGCAGAGGGTCCAAAGTTACTGTTGTCCCCCTATCTATTTTTTTAAACTCAATAAATACAAGAAATATAAAATTTTCTTTGATTTATCTCTGTGTCCTTTGTGGCTCTGTGTGAGAATTTGAGCTTTCTAATCGTAGACAAAAGTCAGCCAGTTGTGACGGTCTTCCTTTTCGCCTTTTATGATGCCGAAGAATTCGTCCTGAAGTTGCTTTGTAATTGGCCCTCTCTTCCCGTCCCCGACTTCTATATTATCGACTTTAGTAACCGGCGTTATCTCTGCTGCTGTACCGGTAAAGAATATCTCATCCGCAATATATAATGCCTCCCGCGGTATAAGATGTTTTTCTATCCGCAAACCAAGATCCCTCGCAAGAGCAAAAACACTATGCCGGGTAATACCCGGAAGTATTGCGGTGCTCGAAGGCGGAGTATATATAACATTGTTTCTGACAACAAAAATATTCTCACCCGATCCCTCGGAAACATATCCGTAAGAATCCAGTGCTATCCCCTCGTCAAACCCGTTCATCAATGATTCCATTTTTATTAACTGGGAATTCAGATAGTTCCCTCCGGCTTTGGCGAGAAATGGCATTGTGTTAGGAGCAAAACGGTTCCATGACGAGACCTGAACTGAAATTCCATTTTCAAGAACACCTTCTCCAAGGTATGGTCCCCATTCCCAGACGGCGACCACACAATGAACTGGGTTTTTTAGAGGGTTAACACCCATTGCGCCATAACCTCTAAAAGCAAAAGGCCTTATATAACACTCTTTTTGTTTATTTATTCTGACGGTTTCGATAATGGCAGCTCCGAATTCCTCTTTCGTGTAAGGAAGTTCCATCCGATATACTTTTGCTGAATCATAGAACCTTTTAAGGTGCTCGTCGTGTCGGAAAATGGCAGGACCCTTTTTTGTATTGTAGCATCGGGTTCCCTCGAAAATGCTCGAACCGTAATGGATCACGTGAGAGAGAACGTGAATTTTAGCTTCATCCCAATCGACGAATTTGTCATCAAACCAAATTTTACCTTTGTCTAAACTCATAAGACCCTCCCTGGACCTATAATTTTAACAATTATTGTTTATTCGTGTAATTCTAATAAAAAAAGCATAAAAATCAACCCACTTCCTTATTATTGCCAAGACAATAATAAGGAGTCACGAGTCCACAGTCAAGAGTCAAAACCCCACACAACACCTAAAAAGAACAACAAATTACACGAATATCACAAATGTTTTTCCTCTTGCTTTTACTAATTAACCAATACACCAATCAACCAATTAACTGATCCAAAGGATCATAAAAGTTGACATTTCTCATCTGATGCTTATTTTTGGAGTATGAAAGATTTTTTAAAAAAGGTTTTTGAAGGTATAGAAAAAGAAGAAGTCGAAGAACTCGAAAAAATCTTCAAAGAGGTGACTTTTCAAAAAGACCAACCTATAGTTAAGGAAGACGAATACGGTGAAGAAATATATATATTAAAAGAAGGGCACGCTCTGGTAACAAAAAAGGGGAAAACGCTGGCTGAACTTGCTCCGGGAGACATTATTGGAGAAATGTCTCTACAAGGAGGTACCCGCTCAGCTACCGTTGTTGCTGTAGAAGAAACAATCCTTTACAAAAGTGATATAAAAGATTTTTATACACTCCTTTGCGAGTATCCGAAAATTGCGATCAGCCTTTTCCGAACCCTTTCAAGTAGGCTTCGAAAGATCGATGACAAGGTTGTAGAAAAAGCTCTTCAGGAGGAGCGTCTTGCTGTTCTTGGAAGACTCGGCTCTACAATAATCCATGATTTAAAATCACCTCTTTCCGCCATTAGAGGTTACGCAAATCTTATGGAAGGGATAGGAGACAACGACAGGATTAAAAAATACGCAAAATCAATTATTAATTCAGTGGATTTTACTTTTGATATGATAGAAGATATTCTCGAGTTTGGTAGAGACGCAACTACATTGGATTTCCGTCCTGTTGATATTTACCAATATTTTAAAGAGGTCGTTGAGTTATTTGGCGAAAGAACAGATAGTAAAGAAATAGAAATCAAGATATTACCCTGTGAAGGATTATATTACGAGCTTGACCCATTTAAGATGAAAAGGGTTCTTTTGAATCTTTTGAAAAATGCAAGAGAAGCAATAGAAAAAAAAGGTAAAATTGAAATTGGCGCGGAAAAGATAAAAGAAGGTATAAAATTATTCGTGCGGGATAACGGCGTTGGAATGTCTCCCAAGGTCATAAGTAGAATTTTTGAGCCGTTTTTTACTCATGGTAAACATGGCACCGGTTTGGGCATGACGGTGGTAAGAAAAATAATAGAAGACCACAAAGGAGAAATGAAAATAGAAAGCGCCCCGGGGAAGGGAACAACTTTTAATATATTGCTAAAAAAATAAGCCGGATAAGATTAGAGCTTAAGGAGGAAAAAATGATAAAGGATCTGATAAAAAAGAACCGCAGTATTCGTCGCTTCAAAAAAGGGGTTAAAATAACAAAAAAGACATTGATAGAATTAGTGGAACTTGCGCGTTTGTCCGCTTCGGCAGCAAATCTTCAACCTTTAAAATATGTACTTTCATGCGATGATAAGAAAAACAATAAAATATTTCCAAACACAAAATGGGCAGGGTATCTTAAAGATTGGGATGGCCCCAGTGAAGATGAGCGCCCCTCGGCATATATATTGATTCTTGGGGATAAATCGATAACGAAATCTTTCGATTGTGACCATGGGATTGCCGCGCAAAACATACTACTTGGGGCAACAGAGAAAGGATTAAGTGGATGTATAGTGGGAGCTTTAAAAAGAAAAAGCCTTCATGAAAGTCTTAATATTCCACCCCAGTATGAAATCCTTCTCGCTGTTGCACTTGGCAAACCTAACGAAGAAGCTGTTATCGAAACCTCCTGCAATGGAGATATTAAGTACTGGCGAGACAAAAAAGATATTATGCATGTCCCAAAACGCCCAATAGAGGAATTAATACTGGATTTGTGATATTATTTCTCCACGCACTTTTCCCATTTTTTTGAGAATTCTTTAGAAAGATTTACTTTACCTGCTTTATTATAAGCATGCGAAAGCAGTTGATATGAATCACAATTGTTTGAATCAGCTTCAATCGCTTTATTTAATACTTCAATCGCGTTGTTATACTTCTCTCTGTTAAGATTAGATATCCCAAGAATAATATAAGCTTCCGCATCAGCACTCGAATCTTCCCCGTTTAAAGAAAGAATCTTTTCGGCAAGATCCTCTGCCCGAGTATAATCTTCTTTCTGTAAATAAGCGCTAGAGAGAAGATACAAAATAGTAGGATCGTTGCCACTTATAGAAGACGCTTTCTCAAACACCTCTATAGCCTTATCATATTTTCCTTGCTTAAGGTAATTTTGCCCCAACAGTTTGTGCGCCAAAAAATTATCAGGGTCCTTAGAAAGAGCTTTTTTTAAAGAGAAAATAGCTTCGTCAATTTTGTTTTGATTGGCGTAAATCATCCCTAAGTAAATATATGCCTCTCCATTATTCTTATCAAGATTAATCGCTTTATCAAGGTAGCCAAAAGCCTTATCTTCTTCTCCTTCCACTATATAGGCTCTGCCATGAAGCACATAAGACTTAGCTTTATAACTGCTATCGCCAACTTCTTCTGCTTCTTTTATAAGTCCCTTTGCTATTTCTAACTGCTGCTCATCCAGAAAATTCTTTGCTCCGTTATAAAAGATATGCCAGCTATAATTTTCTACTTCTAAAAAGTTTTCGTAAAACAATACCGCTTCTTTAGCCAAATCTTTATCTATTTCAAAAGCTTTTTTCAGATATTCCGCTGATTTCATGTATTTGTTTTTTTTATAATAGGGAACAGATAAGGAAACATAAGGTCCCGGCTTGCCATCTTCTATCTTTGCCCACTCCTGGTACTGCGCGGCAGCTTTTTCATATTCTCCGGTCTTAACAAAAAGATCACCACTCAGCTTATACTGCCTCGCGGTACAGCCTGCGATAAACAACAAAATTAAGGAACTAAAAACAAAAAGCTTTTTAATTGGATCTCCTTTTTATAAATATATATTAAAAAAAAGCACCATGTCAAGACAAAGGGTTGAAAAAGAAAAAGATATTATTATAATTTCCATTATGAGACCTTCAAGGGTTGAAATAGATTTAAAAAACCTGGAAGACAATATTAAAAAAGCCAAAGAGAAATTAAAAAACAAAAAACTCCTTGTAGTGGTAAAGGCAGACGCTTATGGACATGGAGCTGTTGCAGTTTCTTCCAGGGCAGCAGCTATGGGCGTAGATTTTCTGGGTGTCGGTATAGCCGAAGAAGGGATTGAGCTCCGAAATGCCGGTATACAAACTCCAATTATAATTCTCGCTCAAGAATTGAAAGAAAGAGCTGAAGAGATTGTGCTCTTTAATCTCTTTCCCACCGTCTGTTCCCGGGACTTTCTTGAAAGCCTGGAAAGAGAAGGGAAAAGACAGAATAAAAAAGTTGCCATATTTGTAATGGTAGACACCGGAATGGGGAGATACGGTGTCTCCGCAGATGAATTTATTTATTTTATAAAACTTATTAAAAATATGAGCTTTGTCGAACTAAAAGGAGTAATGTCCCATTTCCCTGTTGCTGATTCGGACAAAGACTTCACTCAAAAACAAATAGATAAATTTAACGAATTAACGAAAGTCTCTTCCTCTATGGGGATAGAAATACCTATAAAAAGTATGGCAAATTCAGCGGCTTTTCTCCTTTATGAAAAATCTCTTTTTAATATGGTAAGACTCGGTCTCTTATTGTACGGAATTTCTCCTGTAGAGAATGTAAATCCGTCAGATTATAAACCTGTAATGACCGTAAAGAGCAAAATATCCTTTATCAAAACTATACCACCGGGACATTCTGTAAGCTACTGCAGAATATTTATTGCTAAGAAACCAACAACAGTGGCTGCTGTGCCACTTGGTTACGCAGATGGCTACGACAGAGCATTGTCAAATAAAGGATGGATGGTGGTACACGGTAAAAAAGCTCCCGTAATAGGCAATATCACAATGGATACTACAATGATAGACGTAACTCCCATTGCCGAAGCTAAAATAGGGGATGAAGTAATTGTTATGAATAATGTGGTAAACGCATGGGATATTGCCAAGACAATAGGTACAATCCCTTATGAGATTGTCTCTCGAATGGGAAAAAGACTTCCTAGATTATACGTTTAACTGTGAAACTCAATTAACAGCTATTTCAAACGCTGACTTACTTTTTTTAAGCTGATTATTTCACCTTGTTTTACTTTCTTGAAAACCCCAGGGCTGCCTTCAATTTTTCCTATCACATTTACTTCACTATAAGCACGTATTTCTTTTTCGGTGCTTGCAGGCGTTTTCCCAAAGAAAACACAAAAGGAGGGGCTTTCAATCCATATTGCTATTTCTCCGACTTCTACCGCCACGCGAGAATTTTCTTTATTAACCCCAATCGGCATTCTGAAATAAATCTCTTCTCCCCAGAGAATTGCCCTCCCCTCAGTTGGAAGAGAAGAATAAAAAGCTTTAGCCGTTTTAGGATTTTCGTCTGTCAGGTTTGCAAAAACTTCTCCTATACTTTTTGATAATATTTTAATCTTTCTCATATAAAAAAATAAGTTTTTTGAATTAATAGTCAATCCCCTAAGGATGTGTTATACAAAGTGAGTCATAGCGAAGTAATTTAAATATTAAAAATTAAAAAGTAAAAAGACAAATAAAAAACACACCAACACACCCACTCACTAACACACTAACAATTTTTTATTTGTATTTTTCCATTTTGATTTTTACATTTTCGCGGCTTTGCTTCGAAAAAAACCCTTGCGTTAAAGCAAATAATTGTATAAAATTCTTTTAAATGTCTGAATTCAGAAAAGATCCGTTACACAACAAGTGGACTTTAATTGTTCCCACAAGAGGCAAAAGACCTCATGCTTTCTCCTATGCGGAAGCCGAAGAAGAAAAAAAGGATAAAAAAGATTGTCCTTTTTGTGAAGGAAACGAAAATATGACTCCTCCCGAAGCCGATTCTTTCAGAAATAAAGGAAAGCCAGACACACCAGGATGGTCAATAAGAGTTTTCCCAAATAAATATCCGGCACTTAACAAAGAAATCAAAATGAGCAGTGTAGCGGATAAAATACCTGATATTGTTGAAGGAGATGGGTTTCATGAAGTGATTACGGAAACACCGGAACACTCAAAAGATATATACTGTATGAATCAGGATGAAATAATTCTTATTTTAAAGATGTACAGAAAAAGGTATAAGATTTTAAAAGGAAAGAAAAATATAAAATCTGTTTTTATATTTAAAAATCATGGCAGGGCAGCCGGGGCTTCTCTTTCTCATTCTCATTCCCAGATTCTCGCTCTGCCTATAATTCCGCCTTTTATTGAAGAAGAAAATAAAGTATTTCATGAATTAAAAAGCTGTATATACTGTTATTGTATCGAAAAAGCGTTTAATGAGAAAAGAGTATTGTTAGAAAATAAAAGTTTTGTTGTTATTGCGCCCTATGCGTCCGAGTATCCATATCAGCTTACAGTTTTACCAAGAGCTCATCGGCCGTTTTTTGAAGAAGTAACTGATAACGATTTAATTCTTCTTGCCGGGGTTTTTAGTGAAGTTTTTAATAAGTATAAAAATTTGTTGGGGAATATCCCTTTTAATTATTTTATTAATACGCCTCCTGTGAAAGGGAAAGCAAAAGAGGGGCACTGGAATATTCAAATAATGCCTAAACTAATTACTCCCGCGGGTTTTGAGAAAGGAACCGGGATTTCTATTAATCCCATACCTCCTGAGCTTGCGGTTAGAGAACTTAAAAGAGTTTAAAAAACCAGTCTGTATCGTCTATTCTTCCAGCACTTTTTTTGCTTCTTCTAATTTATCTTTTGGCACATATACTTTAACTTCACCAAGTCCATTAACAGTAAATCCGTATACTTTGCCGATGGCTTCCTGCTCAAGTTTGACTTCTATTCCAGAACTTTCAAGTACACCCCGGATTATTTCTCCCTGATTTGGATCGGTTTTTAGAAGAAGCTCCCATTCCTTATCTTGAATCATGTTTAGATATTAGGTCAGCTTTACTAGTATGTCAAGGGAGTTCTCCATAATTTAAATATTAAAAATTAAAAAGCAAAATGACATATTAAAATGCAAAGTTATACCTTACACTCTAATATTATATGTGGTTTCTTAAATATATTTTTGAACTTTGATTTGTATCTTTATATTTTGATATTTGATGTTTAATTTTTGGCGGTTTCACGGCACTGTACTCTTTATCATAGATAAATAATATTGTAAATAGAAACCTCGAGTTATTTTTCTCTCTTTAGGGAAACACCCTTGACATTATCGCTAAATTTGTTTATATAATTAGTATAAAGCAATTTAAGTAAATGTAATTAAACGTATTAGCAAAATAGTAAGGAGGTTATTTTATGACAAAAACAAGGTCAGACATTATAGCTAGCATTTCTAAAGGAACAGGTATTCCAGTAAAAGAAGTTAGGACAGTAATCGAAGCTTTTCTTGAAGAGGTAAAAGAAGTTTATTGCTCCAATAATAGAATCGAGTTCAGGGGTTTTGGCGTTTTCGGAAATAAATTTCGTAAAGGAAGAATAGGCAGAAACCCGAGAACCAATGAAGAAGTCAAAATTCCTGGCAGATGGATGCCTACTTTCAAACCTTCTAAAGTACTAAAAAGAGAAGTTGAAAATAAAGTTTCTCCTACAGATTAACACCCGTAGCTCAATGGACAGAGCGTCCCGCTCCGGCCGGGAAGGTTGAAGGTTCGAATCCTTTCGGGTGTAGGTTAGATATAGAAAAAAATGGGCAATAAGATAGAAAAATACTTAAACGAGGTTTTAAAACTCAACGGTTCAGATCTTCATATTAAGGCTGATGAGCCTCCGATAGTTAGAGTTCAAGGTAATTTAAAAAGATTAAAAGAATTCCCACCCTTTTCCCCGGAAGACATTCAGGAAACAGCTTTCGAAATAATGACCGACGAACAACGAGAACGCTTTAAAAAAGAATGGGAACTGGATGTCTCTTATGAGCTTAAAGGAACTGCCAGATTCAGGTTAAATGTTTTTCTTCAAAGGGGTAAAATCGGCGTTGCTGTAAGAGTTATCCCGATAAAAGTTAAAACAATCGAAGAATGGAAGCTACCCGAGATATTGAAGAAAATCGCTCTCGCTTCTCATGGTTTCGTACTGGTAACCGGGCCAACTGGTTCTGGAAAGTCTACCACTCTTTCTGCTATGATTGAAGAAATAAATATTACGGAAAAAAAACACATAATTACTATCGAAGACCCGATCGAATATGTTTTTGAAGATAAGAAGAGCGTAATCGAACAAAGAGCTATAGGAGTAGACACAAATTCTTTCGAACAAGCGCTAAAAAGGGTTATGCGCCAGAGCCCGGACGTTATAATGGTAGGCGAGATGCGTGATAGAGAAACGATTGAGAGAGCTCTCAATGCAGCAGAAATGGGTTCTCTTGTTTTTGCAACTCTTCATACTCCAGATGCACCCCAGACCGTCGATAGAATAGTGGACGTTTTTGAACCTGAACATCAACATCAAATTCGCGTCCAATTTGCTTCAACAATTCGAGCAGTCATCTCTCAGACTTTACTCAGAAGGTCCGATAGCGAAGGAAGAATTGCTGCTTTTGAAATACTCATTGGAACCAAAGGCGTATCTAATGCAATTAGAGAAGGAAAGATTGAACAAATTTATAACATAATAAAATCAGGCGGGCAATTTGGCATGAAACTGCTGGACGATTTTTTAAAAGAGCTTTATCTAAGGGGGCAGGTTGAATATGAAGAAGCTCTTTCTAAAGCTTCAAATCCAAAAATGTTCGATTCCTCTCTAGCAAGAGGTTAAAATGTCTTTAAACATCGGCGATTTATTAAACAAAATGAAAAAAGAGGGTGTTTCTGACCTTATTCTTAAGGTTGATTCAGCCCCTATTATAAGGAAAGATCGGGAATTGGTCAGATTGAAAAAACATGATACCCTTACGGAAGAAGATATCAAAGGTGTAGCCAGTAGCGTTATGTCTCGCAAACAATTAGAACAATTCGAAAATAATAAGGAGATGGATCTAGCTGTCAATGTTCCGGGGCTTTCCAGGTTCAGAGTAAATGTCTTCAAGCAAAGAAGAACCTCTGGAATAGTTTTTCGTTTAATCCCTGCTGAAATACCGGAACTGAGTAGCCTGAAGCTTCCAAAGATCTTAGAAGAATTTGCAATAAAGCCGAGAGGTCTGCTGCTTGTTACTGGGCCTTCCGGATGCGGAAAATCAACCACTATAGCTTCTCTTGTCGAATACATAAACGATAGAAAAACGTCTCACATAATAACCGTAGAAGATCCGATTGAATTCGTGTACGAAGATAAAAAGTCAGTTATAGATCAGAGAGCTGTAGGTTATGACACCCATTCTTTTGCTGACGCCGTAAAATTTGCTCTTCGTCAGGATCCAGATGTTATTGTGGTCGGAGAAATGAGAGATAGAGAGTCTATACAGATAACTATAACGGCAGCTGAAACCGGCCATCTAGTACTTTCAAGCTTACACACAAGAAATGCTATCCAGACAATTGACAGAATCATAAATATTTTTCCACCTCACCAGAGACGCCAAGTAAGACTCCAACTATCTGCGAACTTGCTCGGAATCATTTCTCAAGATTTAATAAAAAATAGAAAAAATGGCGGACTAATTGCGGTTTCGGAGACCCTTGTCTCAATTGCGGCTGTCAGAAAGTTAGTCAGAGAAGGGAAAACCCACCAGTTATATTCAATTATGCAGACAAGAACTAAAGAGGGAATGAAAACTCTTAATAAATCTCTCGCTGAATTGATTGCACAAGAGATAATTACTCATAAAGATGCCTGTCATATTTCCCCTAATCCTGAAGAACTCAATGAGTTGCTCTTAGCCGAGAAAAAGTAAAACAATATTTAAGTTTTTTGAATTTTGTCTTTAATTACATTAAATCCAAATATCGTTTACAGCGAGGTTTTATATTAATGAATCTGATTAAGGATGTTGCTATAGAACAATCGAATTCTTTGTTCGAGAAACTGTATTTTATGAAATTTTTTGTTTTTTTTCTAATCCTACTTTTCTCTCTTTATGGCTGTACGAAACAGGTCCGGCAAAACGGTGAGAGCAAAGTCTTAAGAATCAATTTTGAAGGGAACCATTTCGTCAACGATAAGAAATTGAGAGAGGTACTCCCAGTAAAAGAGGGAGATAGGTATATAGAACAATTCTTGAGGGAATCTCCGAACAGACTCGTTAGTTATTATAGAAGTAGAGGATTCTTCGATATGAGAGTCATAAAAAGAGAAGGAGAATTCCTTGAAGATGAAAATGGTTTTATTATAACCTACCACGTTTTTGAAGGAAATCAGAGCAAAGTGGACAGTATCGAAATAATCGGAAACAAAATCTTCTCTGAGGAGTATATAAAAAGGAAATTATCTATAGATAAAGGCAGCTATTACGATGAAGCTGTTATAGACGCAGGCAAATATATTCTATCCACCAGTTACGCTGAAAAGGGATTTGCGGATGCGGCTATAACAACTGAGAGAAGTTTTTTGAATGGAGGAGAATACAAGAACAGCATTTACCTCAAGACAATAATTGATGAAGGAAACAAAATATATGTCAGAAAAATTGATATTAAAGGATTGAAAGAAGTACGAAGTAAGGTTGTAAGACGTGAACTCAGGATAAAAACGGGAGATGTGTACCGCCCTTCAAAAGTTTATATTTCGCAAAGTAACCTTTACAGAACTGAGATGTTTTCGGATGTGAACGTTCATGAAGAAAAAGTTTGTAGCGATTCAGTAGATATTACTTTTATTTTAAAAGAAGAAAAATCACGGTTTTTTCAGGTTGGTCTTGGATATGAGTCTCCTAGTAAAGCTATATTTGATTTTAGGTGGGGAGATTTAGATCTTTTCGGAAACCTTCAACGATTAATCGTTGATTTCTCATTCAAAGGAATACCCGAATTCCATCAAGACGCTGGGGGTTTGATTTTTAAGAAATGGGAGCAAAATTATAGATTAACATACATAGAACCTTATTTATTAGGGACAGGTCTTAATTTAATAATGTCCCCTGCTCTTCAAAGGCGAAAATCTGAATCTGATTTTTCTTTTGAGTTTGTGCTCGAGAGAGAAATCGGTCCTTTTATGGTTATTTCTTTCCCTTACGAATACAGAAGAGCCTCGATAGAAGCGGACACAATCAGTATTACTAATAAGGTTTCAGGGAGACTTTTATTTGACAAGAGAAACAATATTCTTAATCCAAGTAAAGGGTTACGGTTACTTCTTCAATATGATTACGCCGGTGGAATTCTTGGAGGAGATAATCATTTCGACAGAATAAACCTGGACTTTGCCTCTTACTATCCCTTACCCCTTCGCTTAATAATTGCCCAGCGGTCGAGAGCTGCAGTTACTTTTCCAAGAGGCGATCCAGAAGACATCAGTCCTGATGTTCGTCTGGAAATGGGAGGATATGGTTCACTCAGGGGATACGATGAAGCTTCTATAGGATTCCCCGACAGCAGACCGGATCGCATGAGCGGACTGGATGAATTATTGTTTAACCTTGAACTTCGTATACCTGTTTACGGTAGATTATACGCAACAATTTTTGCGGATTTTGGATCCCTCTGGATGGATTTTGCCGATATCTCATTTGATGATTTTAATACCGGTTTGGGCTTTGGTATAGGATATAACGTTCCCATAGGAGTAATAAGGCTCGACTATGCGAGAGCATTGAAAGAAATTTCTCCCGAAAGCAGAGGGAAAATCTATCTTAACTTCGGACACCCGTTTTAATCATTTCCAGAATTGCAGGTTTTAACTCTCAATTAAAAATTTCATCATCTACCTCAATTTAGCAAACCCGCTAAAATTTAAAAATTAAATATCAAAAAGCAAAATTACAAATCAAAATTCAAAAACTAATTAAAAAAATCACGCCTCGATTTTTCCCTCAACCTGACATGAAGAGTAAACTGATTTTACTTAAGTAGAAATTGTTTTTTCTTCTCCAAATTTTCTTACTTCAGAGATACAATACCATAGAGAATAAAGACTTACACCTAAAAGAATAAAACCTATAATTAGTTTAGGAATGCTGTCAAATATCCAGAGATGAAACCCTCCTTTAAACAGCATTTTTGTCTGAGGTATTATTTCGGTTTGCAGAAAGGGTGTTACTAAGCCTTTTCTCTCTCCATAATATCTGTTTATCTCTTCTCCTTGGAGAGGCTGTAGAATTGCCATAAGTTGAATAAAAGCTCCGATTGTTAAGGTGGAAACAGTTAGAATTTTCTTCCACTTAACTTCTGCAATAAATAGACAGGCGGGCAATAATAAGAAAGGAGTTATCGGAACAAGATATCTGGGACCCCAGGCAGTTCCTTCAATGCTAATCCCGAAACCGAACAAACTATAGAAGATAAGAAAAACTGAAGGAATGCCAGCAATAATTAAGAATTCTAGTTTATGTTCGTTAAAAATTTTTCTTAACCCCAGCAAACCTAATATCAAAGGTGGAGAAAAAACCAAGATACTTCTGCTTAGACTGAAAAGAAACCAAGTTAAATATGGAATTAAAAATTTACTTGATAAGAATAACCTGTTAAATCCTAAATCAAACGGAGAGCCGAACCGGTAAAAATTCCAGTACATTTGAATAAAAAGTATAATGAAAAGAGGTATTGAAAAAATCGCGAGTGGTTTAACAATCGGTTTTTTCTCCTTCCATCTTGCGCTAATTAAATATAAGACAAAGAGAGGTAAGGATAGGAGACTTGCGTATCTGCTTATATAAGAATAACCCGCAAAAAATCCGGCTAACAATAAATACTTTATATTATTTTCTTTTTGAAATCTAAAGAGAAAATAAAATGCTGTAAATATACAAAAAGTAACAATCGGCTGAGTCCAGAAATTGCTCGAATAAGCCCACAGAATTGTTGCATTTCCCAGAAGAATGGAGGAAATAAAAGATTTTTTTAAAGAGTTTGCCAATAAATAACAGAAATCAAAGAAGATAAGTACCGTCAATGCCATTAAGAAGGAATTTAAAACAACCGAAAAAAAAGCAGAAGGCAGTATATTTAAATAGTAAATCATTCTAGTAGGATTGCCGTTAGCCCAGGCTTCATTCATTTTATCTTCGTATTTATCGTAATTACAGGTTTTCTCTAGTAAATTTCCTAAAAAGGTGAACGGAACGGATACTATTGAGATGCCATCGGGAAGGATAAGGTAAATTCTTCCGTCTTTTCCCTCTTTCATCCAACATCGTAGCCAGGATTTTTTGTTGAAATCATATTTCCCTTCAGGCATTGAAAATGAGTGATCTTTTAGAATGTTTTGTGTCCTATCATAATGAAAAACATTATCTCCTGATTGAATTCCCTGAATTGTTATTATGTATAAAGTTAAAAAATATAAAAATAAGGCTAAGCGGCTTTTATTTGTTTTACTCATTTACTCTTTTAACATTTAATTTCCATAACCACAGCATCTTCGCCTTTTTTGTAATAATCCTTTTTTATTCCTCTGTAAGTAAAGCCTAAAGACTTATACAGTTCAAAAGCCGCCTCATTTTTAACACGATGTTCAAGATAACACGAGCTTATTCCTGGATTTTCTGTGAGTTTTTCCAGAAAATACGATAAGAGTTTCGTGCCAAAGCCTTTCCTCCAGTGCATGCGCGAAACAGCAATGTTACTCAGGTGAAATTTACTGTCTTCCTGGCAGCCTATCAGATATGCTACAACATTACCATAAAGCACGGCTACTACTTTTATACAGGTATCGGAGAGAAAATGTGTATAGAACATCTCATATGGCCATGGGTTAGGGAAAACATCTTTCTCGATTTCTAAAATGTCATTAATATCTGCCTCTGTCATTTCCCGGATTTCAATTTCAGCTTCGTTTCTTTTTCTTATAGCGGCTGAACTTGACAGATATAAAGGACCTTCAGGATTAATAATACAATCAGCATTTTTTTTATACAGTTTGAACAAGCTGCAAGCTATGGAATTATTAGAGCAAGACGAAATCGAATATCCCTTTTTATTCAGAAAATCTCTGTTCTTTTCTGCACCCTCTCCGAATATAATTGGTCCTTTGATGTCATCGGAATTGACATCTAAATAGGATATCAACTCATCTATACTAAAAATCCTGTTTTTAAAAACTTCTTTGACATCTTCTTTTGTTTTTCTGTAATAAGAAGCATATACAACTTTACTTCTTGCAGGAATTAAAGGGAAAAGGTCTCCGCAAGGCGCATCCTCTACCATAGCGAGAAAAGTCGAGTATGCCAATATCGGTATGTTAAGGGGGAAAGCCAAACCCTGTGCTGTTACAAGCCCAATTCGAAGAGAAGTAAAGGAACCCGGTCCATAAGTAATTAATATTTTCTCAATATCTTTAATATCTATTCCAAGTTCATCTATTTTAGCTGTAATATCTTCTACCCACTGGAGAAGATAAAAAGTCTTCTCATCTGTGGCCAGGCCACCTTCTTTGCTGCTGCAATCAATCCCTATAATCATTTATTATGATTTCTCTATTGTTTTCAGGTAATATTTTAAATTTGACATCTATTCTGTTTTCTGGAAGAAGCCCTTCTGCCTTTTCAGCCCATTCTATCGCTGTGATTCCTTCATCCATTAGAGTTTCTTCAAAAGGAAGAAATTCATCATTCTTTTTTATTCTGTAAAGATCGATATGATGCAACTTCATTCGCCCGGAATAAGAGCGCATGAGGACAAAAGTAGGGCTTTTTATAACATCTTCTATCTGAAGTCCTTTAGCCAGACCTTTTACAAAGACTGTTTTCCCGGCGCCAAGTTCACCAAATAACGCAATACATACGGGAGAGGTTATACTTTTGACCAATTCTTCAGCTATTTTTCCTGTTTCTTCAGGAGATTTGGTTATAGGCAATCAACCCCCCTTTAAGAGTAAGCGCAGAGTCATACTTACCTATAAAATATTCTGAAATTTTTTCTCCGTCTCCGCCGGTAAAAATTAAATTTTTATTTTTATAATCTAATATTTGCAGGATTTCTTTTATTCCTCCGATAAGACTACCGAAAGCTCCTAATTTAATACATTCCTCGGTGTTTTTACCCAAGCTGTTTTGAATTTCGGGTTTGATTCTCGGGAGAAGATATCCTGCCTTTGATACAGAAGAAAAAAATGAACTTAAACCGGGCATTATTGCCCCGCCCTCGAATTTTACAAGAAAATCAGGTTCGGTTGGTTCGCGATACAAATCGATTGTTATAGTACTTCCGCAATCGACAACAACAACCGGAAGCCCTACCTGTTCTTTCACTCCAAGACCATTCGCCAATCTGTCTTCGCCGGGTTCCGATTGGTAATCTACCTGAACAAGATTCCCGGGAAAAGAAATGATATTGAAGTCGATAATTTCTTCTATCAGTTTTTTCTTTAAAGGTACAACCGAAATGCAGAGAATTTGTTCTACCCCGGAAAAGAATTCTTTTACTTCTAAGGTCCTATCAGTTCTTTCTTCGCCTTTTAGCGAATTATTTTCAAATATTCCACAATGATAATTCGTATTCCCTATATCTATTATTCCAATCATAGCCCCTCTCTAATAAATCTTTTTCCTGAAACTTCCCTTGAAAGACCCTTTAATTCAAGCAGTGCCATTGTGGGCATAATGTCTTTCGGTTCCAGTCCGGTTTCTCCTGCCAAAATATCCGTGCTTTTAGGGTTTACATCAAGAGCTTTGTAGACTATCGCTTCCTGTTCGCTTAAGTCGGGAATTTTTGTGCTTTTTTCTTCTTTTCTTTCCTCTATTTCAAGATCGGTATTTTCCAGAAGATCTTGATAATTTGTCAAAGGTATCGCTCCGTTCTTTATAAGTTTATTTGTGCCTTCAGCGACCTTTCTATTTATATCTCCGGGTAAGGCATAAACATCTCTTCCATATTCAAGAGCCCACCGGACAGTCGAAAAAACTCCGCTTTTCTCGGCAGCTTCTACAGCTATAACAGCTTTAGATAAACCACTGATAATTCTGTTCCTTGCCGGAAAATGATATGGAAGAGCGCGAGATAAGGGAGGAAGTTCAGTCAGCAAGCATCCGTGCTCGACTATCTTTGGCGCAAGATTTCTATTTGAAGCAGGGTAAATTAAATCTATTCCTGTCCCCATTATAGCCAGTGTTCTCCCATTCCCCTCAAGCGCACCAATATGCGCCTGAGTATCGATACCCATCGCCATACCGCTTACTATAGTTATTCCTAGTTCGGCAAGTTGCTTTCCCAGTGTTCTTGCGGCTGTTTTTCCGTAATGTGTTGCTCTTCTTGTCCCGACAATCGACACGGCATTTGAGTCTTTCGACAGTATGTTACCCCTGCAATACAGAATAGGTGGAGAATCCTCTAAATATACTAAATTTTTCGGATAATCTTCATCGAATATTGTGAGCATATTAACATTTTCTTGCTGAAGGATTTTAAGCTGTTTCGCAAGCCTGGAATCGATATTAGCTTTTTTAACCTCTTCCTTTTTTATTTCTTTTTTATCAATTAACATTTCGATGCAATCTTTCTTCCCCAGAATATTTTCATTCTCGGTCATAATTTTTCTTAATCTCGAAGATTTCATTTTGATGTTGGATAATTTCAGAAGATTTGTTTCTTTTATCATATGCGAATTATAGTAATTTGGAGCAATTTTCGCAATGATGAACAAAGAATTTAGAAGATAGAAGTTAGGAGCCAGAATCCAGAAGCCTAACCCTCTAACTTTTTTCCGTCGTCCGTCTGCGGTCTTCGGTCGGCCTTATACTTAAGACCGAATTTATCTTGACTAATTCTTAAATAAACCTTATTATTTTAACAAAAAAGGAGGTCTGGAGTGAATTATAAAAAAATTCTGTTAGTAATACTGGTGGTCGGGTTAAGTTGTATTATTGGATGCGGAAAAAGCGTACGTTTCGATGTAAGTGGAAATTGGGTAGGAGTGATCCCTTTCTGGAACGATGGGCAAGGTGAAAGCTTCAATCTAAGCGGGTGTCCCTCTAGTTGTGGAGGAAGTATTACGGAAGGTGAAGAAACTCACACTTACTTCTTTACAAATATTGAAAGAGAAGGAGGTACGTTGTATGGCGATATAATAAGTTTTGATGTTGATATTGACGGGAAAAATTATAGTTATCCATAAGATGCGTGTGGCGGGGGATAAGCTCTTATAAAATTAGACTTCTTTTGTGTCTTCGTTGCTAATTTTCTTCAAACAGAAACTTTTTTAATTCTTCGATCCCTTCGTCTTTTATGAAGGATACCGGAAAAACGGGGTGAGGGGTAGTAAATTCAGGAGTTTCTTTTACCCTATCGATCTTTGATATTACACAGGCTATTTTTTTTCGCGGGTCTCCTTCGAAATAATCCTCAATTTCTTTCATTGACTCTTCTATCTTAGTTAATCCTTTAATTTGCGTGCCATCCATTACAAACAGAAGTATTTTTGCTCTTCTCGAAAGTACTTTAATATCCTCCACCGATTCGGGAACAAGAGGTACAGTATCCATAAATGTGTATCTCGAGAAGTTATGCATATATGTCCATAAATGAGGTTTTTTTGTGGTAAAAGGATAACTTGCTATTTCAGGCGAGTTTCCTGTAATGCAAGCTATCAAGGAGGATTTTCCTGAATTGGGTGGTCCTATTACAACAATGTCTGCATTGGGACTAAATATTAGATTAAGAGTTTTCGTTTCTCCTTCTTTACCCGGAGTCGCTTTTCTTGGAGCCTGATTGGTAGAAGTTGCAAAATTTATATTTCCTTTTCCTCCTTCACCTCCTCCAACGACTTTTATTTTATCCTCATCTGATATTAAATCGGATAGGGGCTCTTTTTTGTCCGCTTCGTAGAGTGTAGTCCCTACAGGAACGTATACTGTTAAATCTTTCCCGTTTTTACCGTGTCTTTTATTTTTCCCGCCTGGACCGCCGTCTTCCGCTTTCAAAAAAGTATCCTTCTGTAGATGTTTAAAAGAATGATATTCTTCTGAAGCCTGGAAATATACATCTCCTCCTTTGCCGCCATCTCCTCCGTCCGGTCCGCCTTTGGGTTGTTTCGGTAAATGGCTGAAAGAAACCAACCCATCTCCGCCTCTTCCGCCCTTTACTTCTATTGATAGTTGATATGAACTTATTTTAACTGCTCCCGTGAATGACTTTTTGAAAGACGTTCTTTTAATCTTTTTTCTATTTCTTTTGGAACGAACTCGGATATATCTCCGTCAAGAAGAGCGATTTCTTTTACTGCGCTTGAAGACAGAAAAATATACTTTTCATCGGGGAAAAAATAAATAATCTCTATATCCATAGAAAGTTTCCTGTGCATCATGCCCATTTGAAACTCATACTCGAAATCAGAGAGAGCTCGCATTCCTCTTACAATGGCATCTGCTTTATTTATTTTTACATATTCCGCCAAAAGACCCTCCCAAATTTGAACTTCAACGTTGGGTATGTCTTTTGTTGCTATTTCGCATAGTTCTTTTCTTTCTTCTGCTGAAAATAGAAAATCTTTCGCGTAATGCTGTGCTACAACTATCGTCAGCTGGTCAAAGATTTTCAAGGCTCTTTTAACGATATCTATATGCCCATTTGTAATGGGGTCAAATGTTCCGGGATATATTGCAGTTTTCATCTTTTCAAGAAAGCAAGAGAAGTATCGCCATAGATTTTGTTTTTAAAGATTTTAAATTCATTATATTCGAACTCCTCGTTCGACGGTCGCTCAACAATTATTATTGAGCCATCTTTTAAAACAGCGTCGATTTTTTTTAAAGTTTTTTTAATCAGTTCTGTCTTATATGGAGGGTCCATAAAAATGAAATCAAAGGTTTCTTCTAAATTATCTAAAGTTGCAGAGACAGATTTATTTATAATTTCTCCCTTAAGCTTGGTTTTTGCTAAATTTCTTTTTATATAATTTGCCGCTTTTCTTGACCTTTCTACAAACACAACCTTCGCCGCTCCTCTGGACAGAGCTTCAACGCCTACTGCGCCGGAACCGGCAAATAAATCCAAAAAAGTCTTCCCGTTTACGTCTATCATTGAAAAAAGAGCTTCTCTGACTTTTCCTCTTGTAGGTCTTATATTATCGGGAGCAAAAATCTTATGCCCCTTAGCAAGTCCTGCTATTATATTCATTTTAACTCTCTCCTAATTATAGTTAAATATAAAAATTTTTTTCCTAATTGCAAGCCGCATTTTGAACTTATTCCCGTAGAAGTTAATCTTAAACAAAAAATATCCAGCAAATCAAGTTAATCCTGCCTAAAGATAATTTAAATATTAAAAATTAAAAAGCAAAATGACATATTAAAATGCAAAATTATCCTCCTTCCCCTAAACTTAAAAGCAGTTTACGTTTTTGCGTAATTTGTTTTTTTATTTTTGAACTTTGATTTGTAATTTTACATTTTGATATTTGATTTTTGAATTTTGCGGTTTTACTTGGACGGAGATTTTGATGCTACTCAGTCTCCAAAGAAAAATTTGATTTCCCTTTTTGCAGATTCGGCTGAATCCGAAGCGTGTACGCTATTTTGAGGCGTTCCGAGTCCAAAATCCGCCCGGATTGTGTGTTTTTTTGCTTTTTTCGGGTCAGTTGCCCCGACTAAGTTCCTTAAGGTCTTTATCGCATTTTTCCCTTCCAGTTTTAGAGCGACCACTCTTTTGTCTGCCATGTAATTAATAAGTCTATTATAAAACTCTTTTCCTTTGTGCTCTGCATAAAACTGTTCTGTTTTCTGTCTCGTGAGCAGAACCGTTTTCATGTCTAATATCCGAAGAGATGTTTCTTCAATACGAGTAAGTATTTTGCCTATAAGTTTCCTATCTATTGCGTCGGGTTTTACTAACATTAATGTTCTTTCCATGGAGTTAAGATATTTAATAAGATATAAATGTCAAGATTTTGCGCCCTCACCCACCCAAATTTTTGAACCGCAGAGACACAGAGAAAAAACAATTTATTTAACCACTTAACTTAGATTTGAAGAATCCGAAAAAAGTCTTGACAAACTCAAAGTTTGTTTATAAAATAAAAAAAGGAGGTATCAAAATGAAAATATTATTTAAAATTGTGCTATTAATATTGTTTTTTTTCTTAATTGCAATCCCTGCATTTTGCTTCCAGGTTGAAAAACAATTCGAAGAAACGTCTTGTTATTTAAGAGATATTTGTATGATTAGTTCCGAAATTGGCTGGATAGTTGGCGTGCCGCATTGGGACCAGAACGTGAAATATTATAAAGGCACCATAATGAAAACCACTGATGGGGGCGAAAACTGGGCGGAACAAGAAGCTGGAGTTTGTGAAGAACTACGGGGGGTTTGCTTTGTTGACGCAAATAACGGCTGGACAGTAGGAACCAATGGTACGATTCTTTACACCAGTAACGGCGGAGACACATGGATTCAACAAACTGTAGCAACAACAGATGAATTCAGGGGTGTAGTCTTTACTGATGTAAACAACGGCTGGGCTACAAGTATCGAAGTAGTTCATTATGACTGGAATGATGATCCTGATGATTGGCGCGGAAGTATATGGCATACGAGCGACGGCGGTCAGAACTGGGTAAAGCAGACAGTACCTGACAGCACGGGTATTTTAAATCGTATTGATTTTATTGATGCTTTAAACGGATGGGCAGTCGGTATTAAATTTATAGACGATTCTGGTCTTCATCCAGAATACGTAGGCGCTTTCTATCACACCGGTAATGGAGGTGTTACCTGGGAAGAACATTTAAGTCCGGAGCCGGGAATCGTTTTTACGGGCGTCGATATGATTGATGAAACAAATACGTTTGCTGTGGGATTTAAAATGAGTAGCAGCGTTGACAGCGGAACAATATTTCGTACAACAGATAACGGAGAAAGTTGGGAACAACAGGATCCCGAATATACTCTATGGGATGTTCACTTTTTCAATCCGGATAGCGGCTATGCTGTAGGATCGGAGATATTACAAACTTTAAATGGCGGCGCTGATTGGAAAAAATTGTATAAAATTACAAGTGAAGGTCTTTATGGGGTGGCTCTTACGGATGATAAAGTTATTGCTGTTGGAGATAATGATTTCCTGTCTTTAACCGATAATCCCTGGGGGGTCGACAGTACTTACCAAAAATATATAAATATTCACTATTTTTTCGAAAAAATATTTTTTATCGATGAAAATCGTGGTTGGGCAGTTGGAAGCAGATCTTATAAACCACAATTATGGGGGCAGGTTATCCTATATACCGATAATGGTGGGGCAACATGGGAAACTCAATACGAATCTGCTCCTCCTCTTGATGATCTTTTCAGTTATTTTACCCTTAACAACGTCTATTTTACAGACGACCAGAACGGATGGGCTGCAGGAGACGTGGAGTGGTATTCGGAAGGTAGAGATTATAAATATTATGGAGCTATTCTTCACACTGATAATGGCGGAATCAATTGGGAAGAACAGGGCAGTGAGCTTTGTGAAGAAGGTAGAGCCTTCGTGGCTGTTCAATTTTTCGATTCCGAAAATGGCTGGGTTTTGGAAGATGGTTTTTATGATGAACAATTAGGAACTAGTGGAATATTCCTCGCACACACTACAGATGGTGGAACAACCTGGAGCTGGGTTCGTACCGGGATTGAAGGCAGTATGACTGAAGAAGGTTCACTATTTTTCTTTGATTCTCTTACCGGCTGGGTTGCCGGGAATGGTTCAATAATTAATTCAAATGATGGTGGTGAAAATTGGGTTGAACAAGACCCTTTGGACGCATGGCGTATAGCAACTGTGAAGTTTACTTCTCGAACAAAAGGCTGGGTTGGCGGAGAAGGACTTTTCATGACTGAAGACGGCGGAACAACATGGAAAAGAGACTCGACAATTTGGTATTCAATCGGAGGTTATGGCGATATTAAAGATATAAACTTTACAGATTCGCTCCACGGCTGGATAGTTGGAAATGACGGGCGAGTGCTGCGTACATCAAATGGTGGAGAACACTGGAACGATACTCTTATTAACTTTGTAACATACAGCGATTTGCTTGGATGTCATTTCATTAATGACAGCACTGGCTGGGCTGCAGGTGGCAGCGGCACTATTGTAAAAATAATGAGCAGTGAAGCATATATTGAAGAGGATAATAAAGAAACAAATATCCCCGCTCAAATTGCATTACTGCAGAACCATCCTAATCCTTTTAACTCAACAACCAGAATCGATTATACAACCCGCAAAACTGCTTTTGTAGAAATTTCAATTTATAATACCTTAGGACAGTTAGTTAAAACCTTGGTCAAGGGAAAACAAAAGAAAGGCAATCACCGCGTTCTGTGGGAGGGCAGAGACAATTCCGGTCAGTTTGTTGCCACCGGTTTGTACTATTATCTGCTAAAAACAGAAGGAACCGCTCTGTACAGAAAAATGTTGTTAATTAAATAGCATCATATAATGATAGAAACCCACGCAGAATACGATGAATTGATAAAATAAAGCAAGAGAAGAATTCGAAAGCCAGGAGATGGAATACAGAATCCTCACCCCAATACCCCTTAATTGGCCACGGATTTACGCGGAAACATACTGATTTTTTAACGCAATTTTTATACAAAAAAATTATTTTTTGGGTGGGTAGGGGACCCGTAATTATCAGTGAAAATCAGTGGCTATTATTCGGGGCAGAGGGTGTAAGTTTTAATTATAGAAAATATAAGCTTTTTCTCTGTGGTTAAATATTTAGGTGTGTAGGGATATGGGCTCTGTGTGTTATTTTTTGAAAAACAAAAAAACCGGTAAAACCGGTTTTTTTGTTTATTGTTCTATGATAATTGAATAAATAATAGGTATTTAAATTTGGACAAGCCACTCGGTCTATTAGTACGACTCGGCTGAACACATTGCTGTGCTTACACCTATCGCCTATCAACCTCATAGTCTCTGAGGGACCTTAGTCTCTCGCCCGAAGGCAAGAAATGAGAAACTTAATCTTGGAGGGGGCTTCCCGCTTAGATGCTTTCAGCGGTTATCC